>JBBAVQ010000032.1:0-16985 GCA_040397625.1 Pirellulales bacterium
CTCTTGTAGGCGTTGATGATCTTGCCGCGGAGCGGCAGGATCGCCTGATACTCGCGGTGCCGCCCCCCTTCCGCGGACCCTCCGGCGCTGTCGCCCTCCACGAGGTAGAGTTCGCACCGCTCCATGTCGCGGCTGGTGCAGTCGCGGAGCTTACCCGGCAGGCCGCCACCTGAAAGGGCCCCCTTCCGCTCGCGGAGCAGCTGCTTCGCCTTCTTCGCAGCCTCGCGGGCCTCGGCGGCGAGCACGCCCTTCTGGACGATCGCCTTGGCGCTCTTGGGATTTTCCTCGAGGTATTTCGCGAGGAAGTCACCGACCGCCGAGTTGATGATCCCTTCGACCTCGCCGTTGCCGAGCTTCGTCTTCGTCTGGCCCTCGAACTGCGGATGAGGCACCCGCACACTGATCACGGCCGTGAGCCCCTCGCGGACGTCCTCGCCGGTCGGCACCAGATCCTTGTAGATGCCCGTCTTCTTGCCGTAGGCGTTGAGGGCCCTGGTCAACGCCGCGCGGAAGCCCGACACGTGCGTGCCACCCTCGGTGGTCGAAATGTTGTTGACGTAGCTGTGGAGGCTCTCGGTGTATTCGCCCGTGTACTGCATCGCGATGTCCCAACTCACGCCCTCGCCCGATCCCTTGATCGTGATCACGTCAGCGTGAATCGCATCGCTCGCCTTGTTGAGATGCTCGACGAACTCCTCCACGCCCCGCTCGTAGAAATACTCCTCGGCGTTGCCGGTGGCGGCGTCGGTGAAGCTGATCCTCACGCCCGAGTTGAGGAACGCGAGTTCCCGGAGACGGCGGGAAAGGATGTCCCAGGAGAACTTCGTCTGCGGGAAGATCTGCGGGTCGGGCTTGAACGTGGTCTTGGTGCCCGCCCGCGTGGTGGTGCCCATCTTGCGGACCGGCCCGGTCGGCTCGCCCCGCTGATACTCCTGCTGCCAGACGTGGCCCTCGCGGGAGACCTCCACCTCGCACCATTCGGAGAGGAAGTTGACCACCGTCACGCCCACGCCGTGGAGGCCGCCGGAGGTCTGGTAGGCCCCCTTCTCGAACTTGCCGCCGAACTTGAGGACCGTCATCACCCCCTCGAGGGTCGAGACCTCCCGCTCCATCTCCTCGGAGAGCTGCGGGTGGCGGTCGGTGGGGATGCCGCGGCCGTCGTCCTCGACGGTGACACTGCCATCGACGTTGACCGTCACGCTCACGTGCTTCGCATAGCCCGCCATGCACTCGTCGATCGAGTTGTCGACCACCTCGTAGACCAGGTGATGCAGGCCGCGGGAGGTGTTGTCGCCGATGTACATGCCGAACCGCTCGCGGACGTGCTCGCGATCGGAGAGGTGCTTGAGGTCCGCCGACGTGTAGTCCTGCTGCGGCTGTTCTTGTGCCATGGGTTTCTCCTGACGGCGTGATCGGGCGGGCGAGGGTGTGTTCAGGTCGTGCGGTCGACGTCGGCGAGGAGCCGACAGCGGATGTCGGAAATGCCCGCGGCGGGAACGAGCTCCCGCAACCGGGCCACGATCGACTGCTTGTGAAATCCGAGTTCCTGGACGTGGGCGGAATGGCTGACAAACACGTCGAGGACGCCGCGGCGGATCGTCCCGGACCGGGACGAATCCCGGAAGGCGGGGGGCGCGGCTTCCCGCCAGGCGTCGGCGACCGCCGACGTCGACTGCTCGCGGTCATATCCCGTGCGGGCCATGAGCCGCGACATCAGCCGGCCGACCGACAGCGGATCAGAGGATGCATGCAGGGGGCGACGGTTCATGATCGTGCTGGCCACGGGTTCGGTCAGTCCGCGGCCAGCGGCATGATCACGTAGCCGTAGCCGTCTTCGGTCGAGCAGACACAGGCGCTCTGGGCGTCGGTCAGTTCCACGGTCACGGCGGCACCGGGATCGAGCACCCGGAGAAAGTCCGACATGAATCGTGGGTCGAGTTTGATCTTCACGGTGCCGCCGGCATGGTCGATCGGCAGCTCCACCCGGCTCTCGCCGCTCTCGGCCGATCGCCCGGTCAGCACGAGCTGCCCCGGCTCGAATGAGAAATCGACCCCCTTCGACTGCTCGCTGGTGACGATCGCCGCCTGACGAACCGCGGCGAGGAGTGGTCCGACGACCAGATGCACCCGCATGGCGTCGGGCCGATCCGGGAACACGTCGCGCCACCTGGGGAACCGACCCTCGACGAGTCGAGCCGAAATCGTCGTTCCGCCGGTCTTCACCAGAATCTCGCTGCCTCGCACGGCAAGCTGCACCGGCTGGTCGACCGCTCCGAGGCAACGCTCCACGAGGTGCATCGCCCGGGCGGGCACGATGGGTTGAGCCTCACCGATGCCCCCGTCCCTGGTCTCTGCCGGCCCCTGCATCCTCGCCAGCCGTCGTCCGTCGGTGCCGACGGCGATGACGGATGCTGGTGCCATCTCGACGAGCACGCCACCGAGGGCGTAGCGGCTCGATTCGTTGTCGGTAGCGAACACCGTCCGCCGCACCAGTTCGCGGACCAGAGGCGTCGCCAACTCGACGCAGCCACCGGTCGGAAACGTCGCGACCGCGGGGAACTCGAGCGGGTCCTCCGCTGGCAGACGGAACTCGCTCCGCGGCGCCTTGACGAGGGCCGCGGTGCCGTCGCAGTGGATGTCGAAGACAGTGCCGGCCGGGCTCTCGCGGACGATTGCCGCCAGCCTTCCACTCGGGAGGAGCACGGCTCCCGGGGCGACCGTTTCCACGCCCTCAAGGTCGATCCGAATTCCCACCTCGAGGTCGGTGGCCATGAGGACGACCCCGTCGCGAGTCGCCTCGACTTTGACGTTCGTGAGCACGGGCTTCGGCGAACGGGATGGGACGACCGCCGAGGCGCTCTGGAGGGCAGCGAGCAACGACTCCTTGGGGCAGCGAATCTTCATCGTCGGCACGGGTCCTTGGGGCCGGTCGGAGACGTTCCGAGAGGCCCCTTACTGTACCCGAAAATTCATGCTTCGGAACTGGTCGCGATGCCTCCCGGGCGCCGCGAACATGCCCGGCCAACCGGCCTGTTTTCTGTCTTTTTCATTGTGAAGAAGAGGAGTTGGCAGAAGGAAGGAGTCACTAGAAGGAGCGGCACCAGCCATCCACGACACCAGGAGGCTCTAGAACCCGATCGGTTCTTGGGCTGCCGACTTGGAAAACAGCATCAAGAAGCCCGTCAGCAGTCCCTGTCACAGTAGTGCATAACTCGTCGATCTCATGTCGAGATAGTGTCGAGAGACTGCTCGTATCACGATCATGTGAGCGTTGCTGGACAGACGAATCGGCTGCTGGACGGAGTGGGTTTGAAGATGCGACCGAGTCGTCTGCCGTTCGTCGGGATTGTCGACTCGGCAACCATCGGGGAGTCGTGCGCCAACCGACATTGTGCCGACAGCGGGATGGCGAGGCTCATCCGATCCTGCGCCGCCGCGGCTGTGCGGTATCGGCCAGCAGCAGTTCGACGTCGGCAGCGAAGGCGGCATCCGAGGTCATCCGCAGTTCGACGGCGCGGACGCCCCGCATCACGGTGGTATGGTCGCGTCCACCAAAGGCCACTCCGATCGAGTCGAAACTGCTACCGGTGAGGTGTCGAGCGAGGTACATCGCCAGATTGCGTGCCTGCACCACGCCGCGAGACCTCCCGCCTCCTGACAGAGCCGCCGCGGGCAGGCCATGACGTCGGGCGGCGGTGCGGATGATCCGGTTCATCGACCATGTGGGCCATGCAGTTTGGCCGCCGGACGGTGCCTCCGTCGGCCTGGTGGGAACGTGGATGACCAAGCCCGCCGACAGCCGCGACTGCAAGGCCGGGTGGAGCCCGCCGGAAGCGTGCGCCAGGCCGACGGTGGCACAGATCGCGATCCCCCTGCGGGCGAGATCATCGAGAAAGACTGCCGCAGCCTGCTGCCGTTCGCCGCCACCGACCAAGTCGATGCGGTCGATGATGATGATGCCGGCCGAACCGTCGTCGCGAAGGCTGCCGGTGCCGCCCTTTTCAAGGGTGCGGCCGAGTTCCGGTCCGGCATGGCGCTGCACCCACTTGGCCGCCCCACACAAGCCCTCGAGATCGTCGAGGAGGCCGGCGAGAAGGCCCTCGGATACCAGGGTCACAACCGCTGGAATCACGAGCGTCGAGGGTTCATTCGGCCCCACGGCCGGCTGGGCGAGCAGCGAAAATGCCTCGCGGAGCAGCCTTGCCCATGGCGGGAAGGTCCTGCGGTCGTGCGGCCAACGGTCGCGTTGGGAAGCCGGCATCGATACCCCTGCGTCACACGGAGCCCATTCGGCAGCATCCGTGCCACGCTCATCCCTGCGGCAGGCTATCCGGCGCCCGGCGCAGCGTGAAGCCCCGCCTCCGCAATCCCGCGAAACACGCCGTCGAGTCGTTGGACGGCTTCCGCAATGTCGGCCTCCGTCGTCGAAGGGCCGACGCTTGCGCGGATCGCGGACTGCGGCACCCAACCTGGCAGGTCGAGCGCGACGATGGCCGGTGACGGATCGCTCGATCCGCTCGCGCAGGCGGTGCCGGTCGCCAGGGCGATGCCCGCGAGGTCGCAGGCCATCATGAATGCCTGCCGGTCGCAGCCCCGCACCGCGATGGTGGCGATGTGGGGCGCACGGTGGGCACCGTGTCCGACCACCACCGCGTCGAGCCCATGACGGCCGGCGGCGGTTACGAACTGCTCCTCGAACCGGTCGCGGAGGTCTGCCGCCCGCAGTCGTGTCGCTTCGCGGGCCGCGGCGGCGAGTTGCAGCGCCACGGCGAACCCCACGGCGAGCGGCACCGCCTCCGTGCCGCCACGCAGTCCGAGTTCCTGTGGCCCCGGGGTGAGCGGCCTCACCTCGAGGCCGCCGCGGACGAGCAGGCCGCCGATGCCGCGGGGGCCGCCGAACTTGTGCGGCGCCAACGCCAGGGTCGTCAGCGGCAGATCGGCGAATGAGATGGCGTCCCACGCGGCCGCCTGCGTGGCGTCGGCATGGACGAACAACCGCTCTCCGACGCCGGTTCCGGCGAGCGTGACGAGCGATTCACGGATGCCGGTCTGGCCGCAGACGAGCGTCGTCGAGAGGAGCACGCGGCCCGGCGTCGAGGCGGCCAGGGTGGCTGCAGCGCACGCCGCGGAGCCGTCCGCCGCCAGTGGCAGATGACACACCTCCCAGCCCCGGGCCACGAGATCCTCGGCCGCCGTGATCACGCTGCCGTGGTCGCGAGGCGAAATGCCGACCGTGCCAGGATGAGGTCCCGCGGTACCCAGCATCCCGAGTCGGTTTGCCTCGGTCGCCCCGCTGGTGAAGATCAGCCGGTCGCGCGAGCCGCCCGACGAGCGGCCGCCGAGCAGCGTCACGAGGCATTCGCGGGCATCCTCCAGGATGCCCCGGGCGCGTCGGCCTGCCGCATGAGGGCTCGAGGGATTCGCGAAGGCGTCGGCTGCCGCCCGCCGCATCGCCTCATCGACCCTGGGATCGAGCGGCGTGGTGGCTGCGTGGTCGAGGTAGATCGATTCCCCGGCGGGCGAACGGGCGTGGGCCATGGCGCGTGCAGACCCCGGAGGCCTTGATCAGCCGTTGTCGAGGAACGCCGCGATGCGATCGAGGCCCGCTGCCAGTTTCTCCTCGGACGCCGCAAACGACATCCGCACGAAGCCCTCGGCCCCGAAGGCGCTACCGGCCACGAGGGCGACGTGGTGCTTCTCGAGGAGCGTCTCGCACCACTGCATGCTCGTGCCGATGCCCCGCCCGGCCATCCGCTTCAGGGGCTCGCGGATATCGAAGAAGGCGTAAAAGGCGCCGCCGATCTCCGGGATCCGCACGCCCGGCATGGCCAGGAGCCGCTTTGCCACCAGGTCACGCCGCTTCTGGAATGCCTGGAGCATCTCGCCGACGCATTCCTGCGGGCCGTTGAGGGCCGCGATCGCCGCGTGCTGGCTGATGCTGCAGGGGTTGCTCGTCTCCTGGCTCTGGAGGTTGCCGATCGCCTTGGAGAGCGGCTCTGGGGCGATCGTCCAGCCGATTCGCCAGCCGGTCATGGAGTAGGTCTTGCTTACGCCGGCCACCACGACCGTGCGGTCGGCCAGTCCGGGACGCAGCGTGGGGAAGGAAACACTCGGCCGGCCGTCGAAGACGAGCTGGTCGTAGATCTCGTCGGCCACCACGGCGAGATCCCGCTCGATCGCGACGTCGGCCAGGCCGCCGAGTTCGGCCGCCGAGTAGACCACGCCCGTGGGGTTGCTCGGGGAGCAGAGCAGGAGCATCCGCGTCCGGGGCGTGAGGGCGGCCCGCAGGGCCTCGGGGTGGAGCTTGAAGTCGTCCTCGATCCGCGTTTCAAGCAGGATCGGCTTCGCCCCAGCGAGTTTGATGAGTTCCGCGTAGCTCACCCAGTAGGGCGTGGGAACGATCACCTCGTCTCCCTCGTCGAGCACCGCCGTGAACACGTTGTGGAGGGCGTGCTTGGCGCCGTTGGAGACCACGACCTGCGCCGGTGTGATCGCAAGGCCCGTGCGGCGGCCATAGTCGTCGGCCACGGCCTTTTTGAGCTGAGGGATTCCGGCCGCGGGGGTGTATTTCGTCTTTCCGGCACGGATCGCCTCCTCGGCGGCCCGGCAGATGTGGGGTGGCGTGGGGAAGTCGGGCTCGCCCACCGAGAGGTCGATGACGTCGACCCCGGAGGCGGTCATCGCGGAGGCACGGGCGGCCATCGCCAGCGTGGCGGACGGCTCGAGGGCCCGCATGCGGCGGGCGGTGGTGAGGCTCTTCGACTCCATGCGGCGCAAACTCTCCGCTGCGGGTTCATCGGGAGGGTGGGTGACGCCGCGGAGGAACCCGCCATCGCCGCGGTCGCTTGACGCCCTGCAGAGGGCATCGAATGATACCACCCGTTCAACCGTTTCCCAGTCGCCGGACCCCTCGCGTATGGCCAAGCGCCGTGTCGGAGTATGGCTCGTAGGAGCCAAGGGGGGCGTCGCCACCACGATGATGACCGGCCTGGCGGCGCTTCGCGGTGGGGCGATCGATCCCGTCGGCCTGATTACCGAGACCGATCCGTTCGCGCGGCTCGGGCTGGTGGGGTTCGATGAACTCGTGGTCGGTGGCCACGACATCCGCTCCGGTCGGCTCGGCGACGAGGCGCGGCGGATGTGGAGCGAGAGCCGCGCGATCACCCCCGAGTTGATCGACGGCGCCGCCGGGTTCTTCGCCGAGGTCGAGCCACGGCTGCGGCCGGGAACGCTCGTCGCCTCGGGCGACCGCATCCGCAGCCTCGCCGATCCCGAGGCCGCCGCGGTGGTGGAGTCGCCGCGGGCGGCCGTCGAGCGGATCGGCCGCGACCTCGCGGAGTTCGTCGCCGCCGAACGGCTTGAGCACGTCGTGGTCGTCAACGTGGCCTCGACCGAGCCCCCGCCGTCCCTGCCGATCCCTCGCGACTTCGCCGAGGTCGAGCCCCTGCTCGACGATCCGGACCGTTGCCCGCTGCCCTCGAGCAGCCTCTATTTCCTGGCCGCGGCAGCTGCCGGGGCGAGCTACATCAACTTCACACCCTCAACCGGCGCGACGCCTGCCTGCCTGCAGCAGCTGGCCCTCGAGCGGGGCATCGCCCATGCCGGCTGCGACGGCAAGACCGGGGAGACGCTGCTCAAGAGCGTGCTGGCCCCGATGTTCGCCGCCCGCAACCTCCAGGTGATGAGCTGGGTGGGCCACAACATCTTCGGCAACATGGACGGCAAGGTCCTCGACGACCCGCGGAACAAGGCGGCGAAGGTGAGGAGCAAGGACCACCTCCTCGCCGCGATCCTCGGCTACCCACCGCAGACGCACGTGTCGATCGAATACATCGAGAGCCTGGGCGACTGGAAGACTGCCTGGGATCACATCCACTTTCGCGGGTTCTTGAACACGCCGATGACGCTCCAGTTCACCTGGCAGGGCTGTGATTCGATCCTCGCGGCGCCGCTGGTGCTCGACCTGGTGAGGCTGGTGGAGCGGGCCCACCGCGGCGGCGAACGCGGGCCGCTCGACTGGCTCGCCTGCTTCTTCAAGAGCCCCATCGGCGTGGCGGAGCAATCGTTCGCCACACAGGTCTCGATGCTGATGAACTGGGCATCGCGAACGCTCACCGACGACCGCGCTGGGGTGTGACGACGCGGTCGCCGGTGACGTCGATCACGATCCAGGTGGCATGAGGTGCGATGACCGACGGGAAAAGTTGGGATTTTTTCCAGAATTTGTCTTGACAGTTTTCCCCATCATCATCCACAACTCTCTATCGATGCGTGGTCGATGGTGAGCAATCACCCTTGGCACCGCATCGAATCGTCGTCCGCTCCCCTCCCAGAGCATCCGGGGGAGTGGATGTGAGAACCATGCATGGGTGCTCATGGTAAGGAGCCATTTCCATGGCGAAGAAGAAGAAGAAGGCTGCCAAGAAGGTCGCCAAGAAGAAGAAGGGCCACGGCTGAATCTGACGTCGGGGATTCGCTCCGGGATTCGCTTCGGCGTTCATCTCGGGGAGTCGCTCCGGCGCAGATTCGATGCCGGGACCCCTTTTGGGGTCCGGTGGGTCGCCTCGTGCGGCCTGCGTCCCTTCGCTCTGGCCTCTCGCATTCGGGGGTTCGCCTCCGGGTGCGGTTGATCAGGGCGTCCACGCTCAGACGAGAAAGGCCGGCCCGGGCCCTTGGGCGCCCGGGCCGGCCTGATTCGTTCTGGTGGTACGATTTTGGGCCATGCCCGCCTCAAATCTGCCCGTCCCCTCTCCGCCGCCGTCCGTCCGGGGGGGCTTCATCCTCTGCCCGTGCCATCCCGGGGCCGAGGCGGTGCTGGCCGCGAGACAGGCCGAAGTGCTGCCGGCGTTTTCGCGGGGTGTCTGGCGGCGCGGCGTGGTGACATTCCGGATCGGTCCGGAGGGTTTCGACCCGCCCGACGAGTTCGCGCCCGACCTGATCTTCGCCCACACCGTCGTCCGGTCGCTCGGCCAGGTCGCGGAGGGTTCCGTCGCCGAACTCGCCGTCAAGGTCCGTGAACTCGCGGGGGCGGTGTCGTGGGATGCGATCCACGTCTGGAAGCGAGAGGAGCGGATCGACGTGGCGGTCGCCGACGCCCGCGCCGCCGTCGCGGCGGCGTGTGGCATCACGCCATCCGCCGACGAGATGGCGCAGCCGGGCGATCTCGTGCTCGACTGCATGCTCGACTCCGCCGACCGCTGGTGGGTTGGGTGGCACCGCGCGGGGGCTCCGGCAAGCCGCTGGCCCGGGGGCGTTTATCCACGCCAGCTTCCGGATGGCAAGGTGTCTCGGGCTTGGTTGAAGCTCGATGAGGCGATCGCGTCGTTCGGCGTTGACCTGCGGCGCGGCCAGCGGGCGATCGAACTCGGTGCTGCGCCCGGCGGAGCCTGCCAGCGACTCCTGGAGGCGGGCCTCGATGTCGTGGGCGTGGATGCCGCGGTGGTGGATGCTGCCGTTGCTGCGCATCCACGATTCGAACAGTGGCGGATGCGGGCCCGCGAGGTCCCGCTGCGGCGGATGAAGGGTTACGACTGGCTGCTCACCGACATGAACATCGATCCCGCGAGCACGATGGAAGCTCTGGAGCGGGTGCTGGGCGGCGGCGTGCGGCCCGCGGGCGTGATCGCCACCCTCAAGCTTCCCGACTGGTCGCGGGCTGCCGACCTTTCCGGTTGGCTCGACGCCTTTCGGGCCTGGGGCTATGAGCCGCGAGTTCGCCAGCTGTCCACCGGAGGCCGCGAGGTTTGCGTGGTCGCCACCGCCCGGCCAGCCAGCCGGGTCATGCCCGCGAGTCGTCGCCGCGCCACTCGTCGCCCGGAGGCGTGAGGCTTCCCGAACGGACGACGGTGCGCCCGGTTTCGGTTTCGATGATGAGACCGCCTCCATCATCGATGCCCCGGCAGACACCCGCGTGGATCGTGTCGCCGACGAACACGCGCACTGTGCCGCCGGTGAGGCTGCAGAGCGGCCGGTAGCGTCGCGAGAGCGTGCGGGGCTCGACTGCCAGCCGGCCAAGCAGCTCGAGCAGCCGCGGCACGAGTGCCGCGAGCAGGCGCTGCCGGGGCATGGTCCGTCCGGTGACATCCGGCAGCGTGACCACCCGCTGCCGCAGCGGCTCCGGCGCATCGCGTCCGTGGCCTGACGTGTTGACGCCCACGCCGAACACGACTCGGCCGGCGGCGATGCTCTCGACCAGGATGTTCTCGACCAGGATGCCGGCGAGCTTCCTACCGGCCACCTCGACGTCGTTCGGCCAGCGGACTCGCGCCTCGACGGTCGGCTCGAGGTCGCGGATGGTCTCGGCGAGGGCCATGCCGCAGGCGAGCGACCATGTCGGCTTCACGCCGCCTTCCACAGCGGCACCATCGACGACGAGGCTGACGGCGAGCGATCCAGGCGGCTGCCACCACGCGGCCCCACGGCGGCCGCGGCCGTCGGTCTGCCGGCCGGCGATCACCACGGCGGGCAGCCGCGAGTGCGGGTCGGCGGCAAGCTCGCGGGCCCGGTCCATCGTGGAGGCGGCCTCGGGGAGCACCTCGGCCGCGGCCAGTCCGGCAGCAGCCCGGAGCCATGCCTCCTCGATCGGGTCGTCGGTGGATGCAGGGTTCATCGGCAAGGTGGGGTGGTTCCGCAGTCCACGGAGTCTAGACGGCACGGGGTGCCTCGGCATCCCGGTGGCCGGGGGCGCGGACTTGATTCCCTCGTTGGCTGCGTGGTACCCCCGCGGCCTTCCTTTTTTCGGTGGGTCGATTCCTCCCGAGCCGCCGGCGGTGCCGGCGGCGGGCGTGGAGCATGCACGGCATGAAAACGGTGGCAGCGCTTGCGATCGCGATCGTCCTGCTCGCCGCAGGATCGCGGGTCACTGCGCAAACGGCCTACCTGCCACCGCCGGCGTCGTCGTCGCTCGATCGCATCGCCCAGGCCCCGGTCTCGCCGCCGCCGCCGACATGGGATGCCTACGGGCCGCAATCGGCCCAAGTCTTTCCCACGCCGGGGCCTTCATCATCGACCTGGGCGCCGTCAGCGATCGGCGGCCAGCCTGGCTATCCGGGCTACTCGACGGCGGCGCCGTCGCTGGTGCCGCCCCAGAACGCGCCCCAGCAGGCGTCGTTGTTTCCCGCCGGCTATCCGTCTCAGAGCCAGACGTTCCAGCAGACGATGCACGTCTTTCAGGGTGTCCGCGGCAGCTGGGCCTACCTGATGGGCGACGGCAACGACCTCAACGTGGGCGTCAACGAACTCGACACGACGGCCACGTTCGCGCTGCCGTTCTTCCACAACTCGCCCGTCAACCTCAACCACGCGCCGCTCTTGATCACGCCCGGTTTCGGACTCCAGCTCTGGGACGGCCCGGAGACGACCTCGACGCAGCTCGCCGACCTGCCGCCGAACACCTACGACGCCTTCATCGACACCGCCTGGAACCCGAAGTTCACACCGCTGTTCGGCGCCGAGCTTGGCATCCGTGTCGGCATCTACACCAACTGGGACGTGCTCGTCTGGCAGAGCTGGCGCATCATGGGCCGGGCCATTGGCACGCTGCAGATGACGCCCACCTGGCAGGCGAAGGCCGGCATCATCTACCTCGACCGCAACCAGGTGAAGCTGCTGCCCGCCATCGGCGCTACCTGGACCCCGAACGACCGGTCGCGGTACGACATCTTCTTTCCCGCCCCGCGGGCCTCGTGGAAGATTGCGGGCACGCAGAAGCACGCCTGGTGGCTCTACACCTCGGGCGAGTATGGCGGCGGCGCCTGGACGTTTCGCCGCAGCACATCGAACTACAACATGATCACGCCCTTCGACTACAACGACATCCGCATCGCCCTGGGCACGGAGTTCGTGCCGCTGACGCAGACGGGCCTCGCGGGCAACTTCGAGGTGGGCTACGTCTTCTACCGGCAGCTCTTCTACGTCGATGGGCCGCCGCAGATCGTCGATCTGCCCGACACGATCATGTTCCGACTGGGGCTGGCGTATTAGGCGGACTGGATTCACTCCCGGGGTGGTCGGGAGCACGGCATGGTCGGTGCTGTGTCGCAGCCTGCTCGTCGTTCTCGGGTTCTCGGTGGCGTGGGCGGCGCGCGCCGAAGAGCCTCGGCCGGTGCCCGAGGTCGATGTCGTGACACCCCTGCCCCCCGTGGATCAGGGGTTCTTCGAGAAGATCCGCCTGGCCGCGCTCGGGGACCCGCAGGATCTCACGGAGCCGCTCCTACCCGACGACGTGGCGCCGCCAGGGCAGCCGCGGCAGGAGTTCGAACCACCGACCGGCCGCAAGCTGCCTCCCGGAGCGAAGCCCGGCATGCTCCAGCAGGCGCTCTCCCAGGTGACGGAACTGCCGAAGCTCGGCTCCGACGGGCTGGGACTGACCACGCTGGAGACTACGATCACGCTCGGGATGCCCGCGCCGACGGTCGAGTCGCCGCTGCTGGTCACCGCCGGATTTGCCGGCACACTCACCGACATCCCCGCCGGCGCCGACATCCCGGGCGAGCTGTTCGACGGCTACATCCAGGCCCGCTGGATGCGGAAGGTCGGCAGGCGGTTTGGCGTCGACCTGGCCGTTTCGCCGGGCTGGTACAGCGATTTCCACAACGATTCGTCGCAGGCCCTCCGAATCACCGGCCACGGCTTCGGGGCGTGGGAAGCGAGCGAGGATCTGCGGGTCGTCGCCGGTCTCATCTACCTCGATCGCTACGACGTCGATTTCCTGCCCGCCGGCGGCCTCCTCTGGACGCCGGCTGACGACAGGCGATTCGAGCTCATCTTTCCGCGGCCGCGGCTCGCCTGGCGGATCAGCGAGCGGCCCCGGGCGAGCCACTGGCTCTATCTGGCGGCCGAGTTCGGCGGCAACCAGTGGGCGATGCAATCGAACACCGGTCAGGACCAGATCATCGTGATCCGCGACTACCGGCTCCTCGCCGGCTGGGAGCGGCGGCCGGCCGACCTCGGTCTCTCGTGGCGACTGGAGGGGGGCTGGGTGACCGGGCGGAGCGTCGAATACTACCTCTCCGAGCAGCCCTGGCTGAACCCTTCCGACACGTTTCTCGTGCGTGCGGGCGTGTGGTACTGACGCGGTTTCAACGCCAGCGCTCCATGGCCCCTCGATAGGGCCGGCGAGAGAGCCAGAGATGGGGCCGGAAGGGGCTGCCCCCGGCCGGGCACTTGCCGAGGCGGTCGCGCCGTGCGACCGTTAAGGGGGTTGCCGGGTGCCCGGAACCGCATCCGAAGTCGTTCGACCATGCACTCAACTGCGAACATCACCGACGCTTCCAGTGGCGCGGCCGTTCCGCAGTCGACCTGGCCGAGGCTGCTGGCGGGCGGGGCCGTGTCGGAGGTGCGTTTCTGGCTCGCGCACGCGGCCTTCTGGGCAGCCGTCTTCGGCGTGCTGATGACGGTGATTCATGTGTTCAAACCCGCCATCGTCGACCCGTTGGGCTTTGTGCTCGAGCGGGTGGTGCTGTGCTTCGTCGCGACCGCCGCGATGCGGTGGCTGTCGAGGCAGGAGCCGCTCCTCGTCCGGCTGGGCGTCTCGAAGATCGGCGTCATGGCCGGTGGCGCCATCCTCTCGGCCGTCCTCATCACCCTCGTGCTGTTCGTGATCGACCGCGGCACGGGGCGGTCGCCGCTGGGGCCGGCGCGGCTCGAGCTCGTCGCGCGGCTGGCGATCAACCTGGCGCTGCTGGCCAACTGGTGCGCCCTCTACTTTGGCTACCAGTTGATCCAGGAGCGCAACTCGACCGAGTTTCGGGCCATGCAGGCGGAATCGCTCGCGCTTCGCAACGAACTCCAGCACCTCCAAGGACAGATCAGCCCGCACTTCCTCTTCAACGCGCTCAACACCGTGATGGCCAGCCGCGACGATCCCGAGGCGATCGACACGGTGACGCAGGCGCTGGCAAACTACCTGCGGTTTCTGCTGCGGCCGGCGGCCACGCTCGAGCCGCTGGCGCGGGAACTCGACGCGCTTGAGGAGTACCTCACAGTACAGGGGGTGCGGTTCGGCGACGGCTTGGTGACGCGGATCGATTGCGATCTCGACGTGCGGGGCGTGGCGGTGCCGCCGGTGATGGTGCAGCCGCTGGTGGAGAATGCCATCAAGTACGGCGGCCAGACGTCGCCGCGACCGATCCGCGTCGACGTGGCGGCCCGCCGTGAGGGCGATGGGCTGGTGGTGGAGGTCGCCAACACCGGCGCGTGGGTGGCACCCGGCGGCCGTCAGGCCACCGGCACAGGTCTGCATTCACTCCAGAGGCGGCTGCGGCTGCTCGTCGGGCCCGCCGCCACCGTCAGCCACAGGGAGGACGACGGCTGGGTCAGGGTGCGGATTCGCGTTCCAATCCTGGAAGTTCCGGTTGCGATCGCGAGTGTTGTTCACGAGGGCAAGCAATGATCACGGCACTGCTGGTGGATGATGAACCGAAGGCGATCGACAGGCTCTCGTCCCTGCTTGAATCATTTCCGCTGATCGAGATCATCGGCACCGCCCACGATGTCGGCGATGCCGAGCGGTTTCTGACGGGCCGTTCTCCGGACGTGGTGTTTCTCGACATCAACATGCCCGGACGGCTGGGCTTCGAACTCGTGTCCAGCATCCCGCCCACTGCCAGGATCGTGTTCGTGACCGCCCACGAGGACCGTGCCCTCGATGCCTTTCGGGCGGGGGCCATGGACTACCTGCTCAAGCCCGTTGACCGCGACCGGCTTGCGATCACCATCGAGCGACTCGAGACGCAGCTGGTAAGCGGCAGGCCTGTGGCCATGGACCATGGCGGCCTCGCCGACGAGGACGCCGGCGAGGCCTCGAATGACACCGCGGAGTCGGTGACCTTCTCGCTTGCGGGTGGCCGTGGGTTCGAAACGGTGGCCTACAGCGACATCGTTTGGGTCGAGGCCGTGCGGAACTACACCAGGGTGCAGTCCCGCGACCGCCGGCCGCGGATCATCCGCCGCACCATGGCGGAGTGGGAGGCGATCCTGCCGGCCGCGGCCTTCGGCCGGGTCAGCCGGTCGCTGATCATGCAGCTCGCTGCGATCCGTTCGATGCAGTGGCAATCTCGCGATCAGACGCTCGTGTTCTTCGTCGGCGCGACCGAATCACTGCCGATCGGCCGCGCCGCCACCTCGCGGCTGAAGGAGCTGCTGGCGACGTGAGCCGCGCGGGGCTACCCGCATGTATCACAGCGGCCCTTGAGCAGCACCTCCGTCACGGAGTGGATGCGCGAGGCCCTCGAGCCCCGCGGAGCGGAGCCGTTGGTGCGCCGCCGAGGCTTCGGGGTGATGGCCACCCGTACGTCATCGAGGCAGGAGATCTCGCCGCACGTGGTGCAGAGGAAATGCGGGTGGTCCTCGCTCGCCGTGCCATGTCCGCCAGGTCGCCGGAGCTCGAACCGCCAGACGTGGTCTCCGAGTTCGACTCGAGTGACGAGCTTCTTCTCGGTGAGTTCGGTGAGGTTGCGGTAGATCGTGGCCCGGTCGAACCCGAGGTTTGCCAGCGCCTCCGACACTTCGGCGTGCGTGCGCGGTCCCAGGGCTGATCCAAGATGATTCAGCACCGCCAGGCGCGCTGCCGTGCAGCGCAGGCCGGCATCGCGGATGCGTTCCTTTACCGTCTCGATGCGGGCCAGTTCGATGCGGGATCCTTCGGAACGGCTCATCTTCCGAGTCTACACCGCGGTCTGCGGACCACTCCGGCGCAAACCCCCCTTGCGGGGATTGAGCAGCGGCGGCTTCCGACTGCCCGCAACCCTTTGAGAAGGCCCTTTTTTGGCCCGTCTGTCACCCGTCCAAAAAGTCGCTTGACTCACAGGACACCGCCGCTACATTCACGCCCCGGCCCACAGGAAGGGGTCGCCGGACCGGCTACCACAATATCTTGCGATAGCATGCAGATGGACCTGCTTTTTCCGATCGCCCGAAGCCTGGCAGTTTCGCGGGCCGAATGACTCAGGATCGAACCCTTTCGGGGTCGATGACCGATTGTGGACTGACTATACGGAAGTATACTGATCGCCGGTGTCGGTGAGCGGACCGTTCCAAGAGCCCTTATTTTCACCCATTTCCCCAACCGCCCAGGAGTTCCACCATGGCAGCTTTCGACGCATCCGCCACGCTGGCTGGCAGCCAGCCAGCTTCCGCAGTTCCCGGTGCGGGGCCTCAGGCGTCGGGGCGGGTCGCGATCGAGGTCCAGCCCACGTTCTGCCCGCTCGAGGCAGAAAGTCCGTTCGACACGACGGAGTGGGAACTCCGGACCGCCGCCATCAAGGGCGAGGACGGCAAGGTTCTCTTTGAGCAGCCGGCCTGTGAGATTCCGGCTGCCTGGAGCCAACTGGCCACCAACGTCGTCGTGAGCAAGTACTTCTACGGCGAGATTCATACGCCCGAGCGGGAGCACTCCGTCAAGCAGCTTGTGCACCGGGTGGCCCGCACGATCGCCGACTGGGGAATCGCCGACGGCTACTTCAAGACCAAGCAGGACGGCGAGAACTTCTATCGCGATCTGTCGTGGCTCTGCGTGCACCAGCACGGCGCCTTCAACTCGCCTGTCTGGTTCAACGTGGGCCTGTTCCATCAGTACGGCGTCAAGGGCGCGGCCTGCAACTGGCGGTGGGATCATGCCAAGCACGACGTGGTGATGCCGGATAATCCCTACGAGTATCCGCAGGGGAGCGCCTGCTTCATCCAGAGCGTGAAGGACAACATGGAAGACATCATGGACCTCGCTCGCAGCGAGGCCATGCTCTTCAAGTTTGGGTCCGGCACCGGCACCGATCTCTCCACGCTCCGCAGTCAGCGAGAAAAGCTCGCCGGTGGCGGCAAGCCGTCGGGTCCGCTTTCATTCATGCGGGTCTACGACCAGGTGGCTGCGGTGGTGAAAAGCGGCGGCAAGACGCGGCGGGCGGCGAAGATGCAGTCGCTCAAGGTCCATCACCCCGACATCATGGAGTTCATCGAGTGCAAGAGTAAGGAGGAGAAGAAGGCCCGGA
>JBBAVQ010000033.1:0-16876 GCA_040397625.1 Pirellulales bacterium
CCATCTCGCCGGACGTTCGCTGCGGGCATCCTGCCCTCCGCTCACTCGGAGGAAACCTCACTTCGCCCTCCAGGCTTCGTTCGGTTTCCTACGCCGCTCGATTGGCACGGGCAGCCCCTCGCTGCGTCATCGTTCGCATGTGAAGACAGTGGCCGTCATCGGTTTCCGCAGGCTGCGGTGCCGCGACGATGCGAGAGGTTGACGTGTGAAACGTGTGAAGGAAGGCGGAGGGGCTGGGGCGAGGACGGCGAGCGTCGGCTATCCTGCCGTTGGCGAGTCGACTCGTCCCGGCCCCTCCGCCGGCTTTGGCTCGTGCGGGTTGCGTGGCGAAGAGCTGATGCACCAACAGGCTTCAGGAAGCATTTCGATGAAAAAACAGGGCTACCTCGGCATCGATATCGGCACGCAGGGGCTGTCGGTGATCTTCACCGACGAGGCGATGCGGATCCTCTCCACCGGCCACGGTGACTACGCGATGGTGCCGGGGTTGCCGGCGGAGTGTCAGGAGCAACGGCCCGCCGATTGGGAGCAGGCCCTCGCCGTCGCGATGGCAGACCTCCGGCGAAAGCTCGGCTCGCTGGAGATCGACATGGAGGTCCGCGCGATCGGCATCTCGGGGCAGATGCACGGCGAGGTGCTCGTGGGCTCGGCCGGCGTGCCGCTTGCGCCGGCGCGGCTCTGGTGCGACGGCCGCAATGAGGCCGAAGGGCACGAACTCACCGCGGTCTTCGATACGAAGGTGCCCAAGCGGATGACGGCGGCCCGCTGGCTGTGGACGATTCGCCATCAGCCTGAGAAGGCGGCGGGAGTCGTCCGCATCACGACGCCGGCCGGTTGGATCGCCCATGTGCTCACCGGCGGCTTCTCGCTCGGCATCGGCGATGCGGCGGGAATGTTTCCGATCGACCAGGCCACGCTCGACTACGATGCGAAACGACTCGCCGATTTCGATGCGGTGGTGGCCCGCACTTGCAAAGACGCGACGGTGAAGCCGCTTCGCGACCTGCTGCCGGACGTTCGCCGGGCCGGCGAGGATGGCGGTGTGCTCGACGCCCGCGGTGCGGCGCTGCTCGGTCTACCGCAGGGCATCCCCGTGGCGCCCGCCGAGGGAGACCAACCGGCGGCGCTCGCAGGCTCGCTGATCGCGGAGGCCGGCACCGTGTCGATGAGCTTCGGCACCAGCGTCGTTGCCAACTCGGTGGGGGACCGCGCGTTCAAGGGCGTCGATCGGGCGATCGATCACTTCTGCGCGCCGGACGGCAAGCCGATCAACATGGTCTGGCTCCGGAACGGGACGACAGCAATGAATGCGGTCGTGGAGATGTTTGGCAAGGCGACAGGCCGCGGCCTCGGCGACGCGTTCGCCCTGGTGATCCCGCAGCTGCTGGCGGCGCCCGACGACTGCGGCGGTCTCCAGGCGCTGCCATTCATGGATGACGAACCTGGTGCCGGCGTCTCCCGCGGCGGCACGTCGCTCGTGATCGGTCTCAACGAGCAGAGCGCCACTCCCGGGAACGTCGCCAAGGCGATGCTCTTGGCCACGATCTTCAACCTGCGGATGGGAAGCGAGGGGCTCGACGCCCAGGGCTTCCCGCGGAAGGAGATCGTGCTCTCCGGCGGGATCACCAAGACGCCCGAACTTGCCCAGCTCGTTGCCGATGCGTTTCACGCGCCGGTGGTGATCCTCGCCGGTGCCGTCGAGGGCACCGCCTCGGGGGCGGCGCTGATGGCGAAGTTTCGCGATGAACGGCTCGTCGGAAAGCGGAGCGACTGGCAGTCGTTCCTCGCCGGCCATGCGACCGAGGGCGGCCGGCGGTTCGAGCCCCGGTCGTCCGCGGCCACGATGTACGACCGCATGTACGCCCGGCACAAAAAACTCGTGGCGCTCCACGGGCAACTCGATGCCGCGGTCGTCGCCGGCTGAGCCAGTTCGCGGCCGCCGCTACGCCGCCGGGCGGAGCTTCTGGGTCACCGCCAGATACGCCTCGCAGGTGGTGGCGATCGCCTCGAGGGCGTCGACGATGTTGGCATCACCCCGATCGAAGGCGGCTGCAGTAGCCTTGATGTCGGCCATCGCGAGTACGGCACGCTCGGCAAGGGAAAGCGAAAAGACATTCATGGCATCACCTCCGTGTGAGAAACTGATCACCACAGCCTGACTGCGGTGTGGGGGTGCTTTTCGCACGTCGGCGGCCGGGCGTCTTTCACGAGGACTGCACCGGCGGCGATGATTACGGTTCACAATGGCACCGGCCGTTGCGCCGGGTACAACTCGGGTATGCCAATGACCGGCGCAACCGTCGCAGCCCCCCCATCTCCCGAGTCGCGGAAGCCGCTGGCCGTGTGGCTCGCCGGCGCGATCCGGCTCGACGACTATCTGTCGATGGCCGAACGCATCGCCGGCGAGGTGGCCGATCCCCGGGGCCGCAATCCAACGCTCGTCATCTGCGAACTCGAGCCCTGCATCACGATCGGTCGAGTCGGTTCGCGGGCGGATGTCCGCCTGTCGGACGACGACCTCCGCATGCGGCGGCTCGCCATCCGCTTCATCGGTCGCGGTGGCGGCGCGGTGCCGCACGGCCCGGGGCAGGTGGTGGCGGCGATCTTCGCGAGGCTCGAGGACCTCGGGCTCGGCGAGTACGACGCAGGCGGTTTCGTGGCGGGGTTTCAGCGGGGGCTCGAGGCGGCGGTCGCGGCGGTTCATTGCGGCAGCGGCGCGGTGGTTCCCGGTGCGCACGCCGTCGTCGGCCGCAGCGGCATCCTGGCCGCGGTGGGCCTGGCCTTCCGCCGGGGCGTGGCCTGCCACGGGGCGTTTCTCAACGTCTGCCCGCCCCTCGACCTTTTTCATCGGGTCGATACCATTCCCGCGAGGCTGAAGCCGGCCGGCCTGGACGTGCCCTCGACCATGGGTTCGATCGAGGCCGACGTGCAGCGGCGCGTCAGGCTTCAAGACGTCCGCACGGCGCTGGTGGAGGGCCTCGCCGATGCTTTCGCCTTCCCGCGCACGCACGTCAACGCCGGATTTCCGATTCGCTTCCAGTCGCCGCCGAGCCAGCCGGAGGTCATCAGCCGTGTCGGGTGAATCGCCGTCGCCGTCCCCGGTCGTGGTGCTGCCGATCCTGTCGGCCGTCGAGCCGTCGCCGCCGATGCCCTCGCGGCGGCTGCCCCCCTGGCTCCGGCAGAACCTCGCCCCCGGTGGCGGCCACGCCGAGACCGCAGACCTGATCGCCGAACTGAAGTTGGAGACTGTCTGTTCGTCGGCGAAGTGCCCGAACCGCCTCGAATGCTGGTCGCAGCGGACGGCCACCTTCATGATCCTGGGCAATGTCTGCACCCGGCCGTGCGGCTTCTGCTCGGTGCCCAAGGGCAAGACCGAGGAGCTCGAACTCGATGAGCCGGAGCGGGTGGCCGAGGCGGCTCGGCGGCTCGGCCTGAAGCACGTCGTGATCACGAGCGTCACCCGCGACGATCTCACCGACGGTGGCGCTGAGCACTTCCGGCGGACGGTGGATGCGGTCCGCGCGGCGACCGGCGCCACGATCGAGGTGCTGGTGCCCGACTTCCTCGGCAAGGAGGGGGCCCTCGAGCGGCTCATGGAGGCGCAGCCCGACGTCTTCAATCACAACACCGAGACGGTGCCGCGGCTCTATCGCACCGTCCGGGGCCGGAAGAGCGTCTACGCGTGGACCCTTCGCCTCCTTGCCGACGCCAAGCGGGTGAGCCCCAGGGTGAAGACGAAGAGCGGCCTCATGCTCGGCCTCGGCGAAACGCGGGATGAACTCCTCGACGTGTTCGCCGATCTCGTGGATCACGGCGTGGATTACCTCACGCTCGGCCAGTACCTCCAGCCGACCCTCGACGCGCTGCCGGTCGAGCGGTACGTGCCGCCGGACGAGTTCGTCGAACTCGGCGAGATCGCGACGAGCATGGGTTTCCGGAAGGTGGCCAGCGGCCCGCTCGTGCGATCGAGTTATCACGCCCGCGACATGGCCGAAGACGGCCGCGTGTCCTGAGCAGGTGGGTCACACGTGGTTCTCGACCGCGCCCGAGGCCTTACGGCCTTCGGCTTGCACGGGCGGTCGCACACTGTCCGTACAAGCCCAACGCCGTAAGGCGTGGGGTGCGGCCACACCAAACTCGGTCTCCTCTCGACCGCGCCCGAGGCCTTACGGCCTTCGGCTTGCACGGGCGGTCGCACACTGTCCGTACAAGCCCAACGCCGTAAGGCGTGGGGTGCGGCCACACCAAACTCGGTCTCCTCTCGACCGCGCCCGAGGCCTCACGGCCTTCGGCTTGCACGGGCGGTCGCACTCGAGCGCGATGATCACGCGTGCACGGCGTGCCCCGCATCAGGGCGGTCCGTCGGCGGTCGCTGCGGGCCACGAGTCGAGCCCCACGATCGGCAGGGCGAAGGCAAACGCCGCCTCCTCGTCCGGCGTGTCGGCGGCGCGGAAGCATTCGTGGATGCGCTTGGGCCGATCTGGCGTGGAGAGACTGTCGGGCTGGCGCGTCCACAAGCCCAGCCGCAGTCCGCCTTCCTCCGCATGATCGACATGCCGGTGCAGGATGAACGCATCGATGTCGGGCTGGTCGCGGACGAGCCGGTGGGCAAGGCAGTAGGCCGCCGCCTGCAGCGTCTCGCCGTCGGGGCCGTCGGGCGTGTGAAACCCCTGCTCGCTGAGGATCACCCGTCGCGGCCGTCCCCGATGCCGCATCTCCTCGCGGGCGAGGAATCGCGTGAGCACGGGGAGGTTCCGCAGCGTGATCCGAGGCGTGTCGTCGCCGTCGGTCGCCGTGCGGTCGTTCCAGAACCGCGGCTCGAAGAGGTTTTCGGGATAGGGATGGAAGGCGACGTGCCAGTCGAAGTCGCCCCGATCACGTGCCAGCCGGGCGAACGCCTCGAGAAATGGCCGAGCCGCAAACGCCTGGTCGTCGTCGGCCGCTTCGTAGCGGATGTTCCAGTGGTGTTCGAGAGACAGGTAGACCCGCGGCCAGTCCGCATGTCGCCGCACCGACTCGTGCACGATGCGGACGGCGGGCTCGTAGTCGGCCACGAACTCGGCCAGCGTGCCCCGGCCCCGGTTGCTCCAGAACCAGTGCGAGTTGACCTCGTTGCCGACGATGTAGCCCACGACGCGGCCGTGCGGCGCGGCTGGATCACTCCAGCGGCCGGCGAGGAAGTCGCAGATGGCCGCCAGCCAGCGGCGGCCGTCGGCCGTCACCGTGTTGAACGCCCCGAGACGGTTGGGGGCCGATGCGTCGTATCCCGGATGGATCAGCAGCCGGTTCACGGTCTCGTCCGGATGCCGATACGCCAGCAGGATCAGATAGACCAGCACGCCGTGGTCGGAGAGATCGCGGATCCGTCGGTCGTGCTGCTCGACGATGTGCCGATGAAACCGAAACACACCGCCGTCGTGCCGGTGAACGATCGTGTCGTTGGGGGTGGCGGTGTCGGGGGCGACGAGGTCGCAGAGATTGACGTTGAGCCCCGCATGTCGCACGCCCAGGGCGATCGCGTCGTCGTTCATCTGCACCTGCAGGCCCTTCTTCGACGACACGGCGGCGAAGGGGTCGGTGGTGGCCGGCGACCTCGGGGGAACGGCGGGGGGATCTGCCGGCGGATCGGCCGCCCCGGCCTGCAAGACGGGGTTGGCCGCAGCCGCCGCAATGCCGTGTGCGGCCAGCGCCCGGAGCACCGTGCGACGGTTCACGCGTCGCCTTCCTCGAGGCCGTGCTCAAGAAGCTTTTTGCGGAGCGTGTTGCGGTTGATCCCGAGCCGCGCGGCGGCCTTCAACTGCACGCCGTTGCAGGCGGCGAGCATCTGGGCGATCAGTTCCCGCTCCACGCGGCTCACGATTCGGTCGAAGAGCGTGTCGTCGTCGGGAGCCGCCGTCGCCATCCCCTGCTCGACGAGTTCGCGGGCGAGGCTGTCGAGATCGCCGCCGCGGCCGGGCAGGGGGGTCGCCGGCCGATCGCCGCGGATCGTCGGCGGCAGCAGGTCGAGCGTGAGTTCGTCGCCGCCGCCCATCACCACGCACCGTTCGATCACATTCTGCAGCTCGCGGACGTTGCCGGGCCAGTGGTACTTCACCATCGCCTCGAGCGCGTCCTTGTGGATATGGACGACGTAGCGGTCGTTCTCCTCGCTGTAGTGGGCGAGGAAGTGGCTGGCGAGCAGCGGGATGTCGTCGCGCCTCGCCCGCAGCGGCGGCAGCACGATCGGCACCACGTTGAGCCGGTAGTAGAGGTCTTCGCGGAAGCTCTCCTTGGCCACCTCGTCGAGCAGGTCGCGGTTGCTCGCGGCGATCACGCGGGTGTCTACGCTGATCGTCTCGGTGTCACCCACCCGCTCGAACTCCCGCTCCTGCAGCACCCGCAGCAGCTTCACCTGGAGCTTGGGCGTGGTGGAGTTGATCTCGTCGAGGAAGATCGTGCCGGTGTGCGCCGCCTCGAACCGCCCGGCCCGGTTGGCGACGGCGCCGGTGAACGATCCGCGGACGTGCCCGAAGAGCTCGCTCTCCAGCAGACTCTCGGAGAGGGCACCGCAGTTGACGCGGACGAAGGGGCCGGTGCCGCGGGGCGAGAGTTCGTGGATCGCCCGCGCGATCAGTTCTTTGCCCGTGCCGGTCTCGCCGAGAAGCAGCACCGAGGCGTTGGTGGCAGCGACCCTCCGCGTGGTCGCGTAGACCTCGAGCATGGCGGCACTCGAACCGATCAGGCCTGCAAGGGGTGCAGCCGTCGGCTCGTCAGCGGGTTGGCCGGGTGTACGGAGCATCGGGGCGGGGGGCGCGACGGGCACGATCGGCCGTGTCCAGCACCTCGAGGATGTCGCCGGCGGCGTCGCGCGACGCTCCGGCGGCCAGATTGTACCTCGTCGCCACCGCCCGCACGTGGCCGCACCCGAGCAGCACCCCGTATCGGTCGACGCTCGTCGCGAAGGCTGCGAGTGCCGCGTTTCGCAGATCGGCCGGCAGATCGCCCCGCTCGGTCTCGGTGGCGAGGGCCTCCTGCGCCTCGGGCCGCCCAATCGTGCCGAGTAGGGCGACGGCGGGTTCGTAGAGCTCGGCCGTGCCCAGGGCTGCCAGCGCCGTGGTCGTGGCGGGCCGGACATCCCACCCCCGACGGGAGAGGGCAGCGAGGATCGTGAATGCCTCGCGGGAGCGGCCGAGCCGCTCGAGCCGTGCCTGCTCTCGGCTCGCCGGATCGACGGCCTGCGGTCCGACCGCCTGGCCGAGCGCATCGTGGAATCGCGGCGGGGCGACGACGTCGCCCGTGGCCTCATCGACCACCGGTTCGAAGAAGCTGTCGAGGCGATCGACGATCCTCACGCGGTGGAGATCCCGGAACTTCATCAGCAGCTGCGACAGGAAGCAGCCGCGACCATCGTCATCGAGTGGATCGACGATCACGAGCACCGGCGGCGCGTCGCCGATGCCCTGCTGCTGGAGCAGCTGCGTCGTCTCGAGAGCGGATGGCGTCGCCAGCCGGGCAGCGAGCAGCACGAGCACCGTGTCGGCATGCTCACGGGCGGCGAAGATCGCCTCGCGGCCGGTCGAGACGCGGACGGGCTCGTAGCCCAACCTGGATACGTCGGTCGCCAGAGCGTCGACGACTTCCGTGTCGGGATGAGCCACGACCACCCGGTCCACACCGGTGGCGGTGGCCGCATGGGCCAGAATCTCGAACACCCGGCTCGATCCTGCATACGGCGGGTTGCCCGCGGCGAGCGCGAGCGTGCGGGCTGCTGCGAACTGGAGCTCTGCATCGGGCACGGCCAGCGCCCGCACGAGCGCCTTGCGAACGGCGGGGGCGAGCGGGGCTGCAGCAGACGAGCCGCGCGGTGGTGCCAGCGCCAACGCCACGCCGGCGGCGGCCTCGCCCATGCCGCGGTCGATCGCCGCCTCGAGAACATCGGCGGCTGTCTCGGCCGAGAAGCCGTCGGGGCCGGTCAGGGGCCGCTGGAGATCCTTGGGCGATAGGCCGGCCGAGTCGCCGGAGGTGATCAAGAACGCCTCCAGGCGGGAGAGCAGCACCAGCTTCAACGCCGCCGGATCGCGGCCGCCGATGGCGGCGAGGTCACGGGCGAGATGCATGGCATCGCGGGCCCGCGCGGCGCGGGGCGACAGACGGACTCGCTCGAACCTCCGCGCCTCGGGGTTCCAGGCCAGTCGTTCCACGAGGCCGGTGACGCTGCCGCCGAATGCCGCCGCGGCGGTGGCCGGTTCGCGGATCGGGTCGAGCAGCATCGGGTCCACTGCCGGGAGGCCGGCCAGGCAGAGCAGCTTGTCGAGCCGCGCGGCCAGGAGTCGCTCGGCGGCGTCCTGCGATGGCAGTTCGGGGGAGGCGCCGCGGGCTGCCGCCCGGCTGGCGAGCACGCGACGGGCCGCGCTGCGGGCGGCCGGCGGGGAATCAGCGACCAAGGCGGGGGCCAGCAGGTAGGCCTCGATGTCGGATGCACCGCTGGCATCGAGGGCTTCGATCACGCCCGGCCAGGAGGCGACGTCATCGGAGGCGAGCCACTCGAGCAGCGGTTCACGGGCCTCGTCGCCGAGCATGGCCAGAATGTCCCGAATCCGGTCGCGGGCCACGGCCGGAGTGTCATCAGCCTGAATCGCCGGGACGAGAAAGGGCAGGGCGTCGGCTCGGGCACGGACGAGTTCATCGGCGGCCGCCAGCCGCGTCGCCGCCGAGGGGCTTTCGAGTGCCGCGACCGCGGCGGCGAGCCGTTTGGGATCACGCCGCCGCAGTCGTGCCGCATCCCCGATCACGGCCACCGCCTTCCCCGCCGCAGGATCGCGTGCAGCGAGCAGTCGCTCGAGACGGTGCAATGCGGCGGGATCGATCTGGTCGCCGAGGTCGGCGAGCACGTCGAGCCTTTGCTCACCGGCGGCCTCGATCGCCGCGGCACACTTCGCGAACCAGTCTCGTGCCACCTCGATCGCATCGACGTCGGCGGCGCGAATCGCGGCGTCGAGGAGCTCCGCCGGAGTGTCCCGCGGCGCTGCAGCGAGCGATTCCACCACCGCCCGCTGCATGTCGTCGAGCGGCACGGCGACGGGGGGCTGCGCCCGGGCGGCGGCTACCGTTACCGCCGCCGCTGTAACGAGGAACAGGGTGGCACAGGCTGTGCCCGACGGGCGACACAGAACGGTCCGCGGGCATCCTGCCATGGCGGGTGAGACTGCCGGGTCTACGGCGTGGCCGCGGCTCCCAGCCGCCGTCGCCAGCCGGCAATCTGTTCGGCCACCGACGCGGGCGCGGTGGAGCCGAAACTCGCCATCCGCTCAACTGCCCGGGATGCCCCCAAGGCCCCACGCAGGCCGGCGTTCCAGCCGGCGTATTCGCCGGAGAACTCCTCGTCGGCAAGGTCTGCCAGGGCCACGCCGCGGGTCATCGCCAGGCGGACCAGCCGGCCGACCGTCTCGTGGGCGGTCCGCTGGGGCACGCCCTGGGCGATGAGCGCCTCCATCAGGCTCGTGGCGTCGAGGTGCCCCTGCTCGATCGTGGCCGCAATCCGCTCGCGATCGAACGACGTGCCGGCGACCAGTGGCGCGGCTACGCCGAGGGCGGCTTCGAGCGTGTCGATCGAATCAAAGAGCGTTTCCTTGTCTTCCTGGAGGTCGCGGTTGTAGGCGGTGGGCAAGCCCTTGAGGAGCACGAGCAGGGCCTGCACATTGCCGATCGTTCGGGCGCTCTTGCCGCGGATCAGTTCCAGCACGTCGGGATTGATCTTCTGCGGCATGATCGAACTGCCGGTGCAGAAGCCCTCGGGGAGCTTCAGGAACCCGAACTCCTGCGTGCTGTAGAGGATCCACTCCTCGGCCCACTGCGAGAGGTGGACCATCGACAGCGCGATCACGAAGGCGAGTTCGCAGGCGAAGTCGCGGTCGCTGGCACCGTCGAGACTGTTGGCCGCGACGGCGTCGAAGCCGAGCGCCGCCCGCACGTGCTCGCGGTCGATCGGCAGGCTTGAGCCGGCCACGGCGCCGGAACCGAGCGGCAGCACGTTCGTCCGCTTCCGGCAATCGGCGAGCCGGTCGCGGTCGCGGGCGAACTTCTCGCACCAGGCGAGGAGCTGGTGGCCGGCGAGCACCGGCTGGGCCCGCCGCATGTG
Organism: Pirellulales bacterium; assembly: GCA_040397625.1. Taxonomy (GTDB): domain Bacteria; phylum Planctomycetota; class Planctomycetia; order Pirellulales; family UBA1268; genus QWPN01. The sequence continues at coordinate 10,118 of JBBAVQ010000033.1, forward strand.
GGTGTAGGCCGGGATCACGAGCCCCTGTTCCCGCTCCGCGAAGCCGAGGAATGCCCGCTGGAGTTCGGCGAGGCCGTGATCGAGCCGATCGACCGCCCGCCGACAGAAGAGCCGCAGGTCAGTCGCCACCTGGTCGTTGCGGCTCCGGGCCGTGTGGAGCTTGCGGCCCGTGTCGCCGAGCCGCGCCGTGAGCGCCGACTCGATGTGGAGGTGGATGTCCTCCTTCGACACGCTGTATTCGAACCTGCCGGCGTGGATCTCGCCGCGGATCTCCTCGAGCACGTGCGCGATCGAGTCGGCCTCGTGCACGGTCATCAGGCCGCAGTCGGCCAGCATCCGGGCATGGGCGATCGAGCCGTCGATGTCGTCGTCGGCGAGCCGGCGGTCGAACGACACGCTCTCGGAGAAGAGTTCCACCCGCCTGTCGGTCGGCTCGCGGAACACGCCGCCCCAGGCCTTTTCCTGTCGGGGCGATGACTGCGGACCTTCGACGTTCGACACGGGGTGTTCCTCGCGGGGATCGTGACCGGTGAAACCTTACCTTCTCGCCCCGCCGCCATGAAACGCCAGCCCCGCGGCTGCCCGCTACACTTCATCGCATGACGACTCCCGAGGAGTTTCTGGCGCCCGGCGGGCGGCTCGCCGCGCGGCTGGCCGGGTGGGAGTCGCGGCCCGAGCAGATCGAGATGGCGAACCTCGTCGCCGAGGCGATCGCGACCCGCCGACACGCGATCGTCGAAGCGGGCACGGGCGTGGGAAAGAGCCTCGCCTACCTCGTGCCGGCGGTCCTCGCCGCCACGGCCGATCAGGCGGAGCCCGTGGAGCCGGTCGAGCCCGACTGGGACGACGAACCGTCCGCCGAGGCCCGCCCACATCGCTCGCGGCGCGTGGTGATCTCGACCCACACGATCGCGCTGCAGGAGCAGCTCGTCGACAAGGACATCCCGCTTGTTGCCGCGGTCATGCCCCGGGAGTTCTCCGCGGTGCTCGTGAAGGGTCGGAGCAACTACGTGAGCCTGCGGCGGCTGGAGCTTGCCATCGAGCGCTCCGGCAGCCTCTTTTCCGAGGAGGGTGAGCGGGCCGAACTGCTCGAACTCGCGGCCTGGGCCCGACGGACGGGTGACGGCTCGCGAGCCGATCTCCCGACGCTGCCGAGCGACGCCGTCTGGGAAGAGGTGGCCAGCGACTCCGGCAACTGCATGGGCCGCGCCTGCCCGTACAACCAGCGCTGCCACTACTACGCCGCCCGGCGGCGGATGGCGCACGCGCAGGTGCTGATCGTCAACCACGCGCTCTACTTCGCCGACCTCGCCGTCCGCCGGTCGGGCGCGAGCCTGCTGCCGCCGCACGACATCGTGATCTTCGACGAGGCCCACACCGTCGAGGCGGTGGCCAGCGAGCACCTCGGGATCGGCGTGTCGAGCGGCGGGATCGAGCGGGTGCTTTCGAAACTGCACAGCGAGCGGACGCACCGCGGCCTGCTCACGCACTACCGGATGCACGATCTGGAACTCGACGTCCGCCGCTGCCGGCGAGCCGCCGAAGCTTTCTTTGCGGAGGTTCGCGAGACGGTGGGCGATCGCGCCGGACCACCGTGGCGGATCGCGGCGGCCGGGCTCGTGCCCAACTCGCTCGGCGAACACCTGCAATCGCTCTCCCGAAAACTCCGCGCCGCGGCCGACGGGATCGGCAATCCGGCCGAGCGGCTCGACTTCACGTCGCTTGCCGACCGGCTCGACGCCCATGCCGGCGCCGTGGCCACCTGGCTTGGCCAGAAGGAGCCGGGGAGCGTCTGGTGGGTGGACGCCCAGAAGTCCCGCCGCGGCCGCGAGCGGATCACGCTCTCGAGCGCGCCGATCGACGTCGGCGAGACGCTCCGCCGCGAACTCTTCGGTCGCGTGGGCACCGTGGTGCTGGCGAGCGCGACGCTCGCGGTGCAGGCTCCCAAGGCCCGCCGCGACGACGACGAGTGGGGCGGCGATCGGCTCGCCGCAAGCGCTCCTGCAACCGACGGCTTTGCCTTCCAGCGGCGGCGGCTCGGGCTGGGCGACACGGCCCTCTCGCGCCGGCTCGGAAGTCCGTTCGACTATCCGCGGCAGGCGAAGCTCGTGCTCATCGACCGGCTTCCCGATCCGGCCAGCCGCGACGCCTACGATGCGGCCGTCGTGAGGATGATCCGCCGTCACGTGGCCCGGAGCGAGGGGCGGGCCATGGTGCTCTTCACGAGCCACGCGTCGCTTGCCAAGGCGTCGGCGGAACTGGCCGGTTGGTGCGTGCGGCGAAACTACCGGCTCGTCAGTCAGGCCGATGGACTGCCGCGGTCGCGGATGCTGGAGATGTTTCGTGAGGGGCCGGCGAGCGTGCTCTTGGGCACCGACGGCTTCTGGCAGGGAATCGACCTCCCAGGTGACTGCCTCGTGAATGTGATCATCACGAAGCTGCCGTTCGCGGTGCCCGACCGGCCCCTGGTGGCTGCGCGGATCGAGGCGATCAACCAGGCCGGCGGCAACGCCTTCGCCGAGTACCAACTCCCCGAGGCGGTGCTCAAGCTCAAGCAGGGGTTTGGACGGCTGATCCGCACGCACACCGACCGGGGCTCCGTGGTGATCCTCGACCCGCGGATGCTGACCAAGCCCTACGGAAAAGTCTTCATCGAGAGCCTGCCGCCGGCGACGCTCCAGATCGAGCGATTTGCCGACGAGGAGTGAGGGCTCACGCCTGCATCACGTAGCACAGGTTTTCAACCTGTGTATCTTCATGGCCCACGTTGGGCTCGGGGCTGCCCGTGCCCCATCACAACTTCAAGCCCCAGACCGGCCCCGGGGTGCGGTTTCTCTGAATCGGCCGGAGTCGTTCGAGCACCGCCGCCTGCGGCGGAACCGTCACGGGCGTGAAGGTGCCACCGTGGGCCGTGGCGATGGCGACGAGATTGCGGTCAAAGTCCTGCTGCCGGCTCAGCTTTTCAGGGTCGACCTGACCCGTTCGTCGGTCCCATACCCCCTGCTGCATGCCGAAGGTGTGGACCACGGCGCCGCCGAAATCCGCGCGAGTGACCCGCTCGACGACGCTCGCGGCATGTTCGCCGTCGGACAGGAAGTACACGACATCGGCGTTGAGTTTTCCGGCGATCCTCACGGCCTCGTCGATCCCCTGGCCCCCGGCACACATCTGCACCGTCGCGAGCCAGGCCCGGAGCCGCCGCTTGTTGTCGGGGGTTGCCGGCTGGAGCGCGTCGACCCGGTCGGGATGAAACATCGGGTAGGCCGCGTCGCTGAAGAAGACGACGAAGAAGGACTGCTCAGGCCGGAGCGAATCGACCGCCCTGGCCACCTCGTCCAGCACCGCATGGAAGCCGCCGTCGCGGTAGCTGTTGGAGTTGTCGCAGATGAAGCACACCGTCTGCCCCTGTCCCGTCCGGCCGAAGAAGGAGGCGCCTGCCGGTTGACCCCCGCCTGCCCCTCCGCCTCCGCCGCCCGATCCTGACGAACTGCCGCCGGCGCCGCCAAGGGCCGCCAGCGCGTCGGCCGAATCGAACGATACGGGCATCACGGCCGACTGGTCGTTGGAGAAAGCCGCCTCATCAAGGGCCACGTCGTCGATCGCGACGGCATCGGCGGCAAGGATGTCAAGCTCAGGGAGCTGGTCGGCAGCCTGCTCAACTCCTGCCGGCGCTTCAGCGCTTGCCTCGAGCTCGATCGGGGTCAGCTCATCGACGAAACTCTCCTCGGTGGCGCCGAGTGTGAGCACGGGTCGCTTCGGTTTGGCTTCCGCAGCGACGAAGATCAGCGCCAGCCCGAGGATCGCCACGACGTTCACCGCCGCGCTTGCCAGGGCAGGCATGAACGGCCGGAGCCGACGTCGACCGTCCAGAGCGGCGGGGAGCCGCGTCGTTGCGACCGCGCCACCTGCTCGCGGCCGCTTGCGCTGCGGCCGCTCGGCGACTCGCCTTGGTCGGGCCACTTGAGTCGCCTGCGGAGCCGTGCTTTTTTTTCGCGGTGCGTCGGCTTGGACGTGCGGCTTGTGCTCAGTGGGCTCGGCTGCTGCGGTCACGACCGCCGCAGCGGCGGCGAGATCGGCCGTTGATGTCCGGACATCGGCCAGTCGGTCGGCGAGTTCCGGAGGAACCGGGCTGCCGCCCTCGCCCATGAGGCCGGCCAGCTCGGCGGCCCGCTCCGAGATTCGCCGGCCCAGGTCTGCCAGTTCGCCCAACACCGAAGCCAGCCGTGAATCATCGCGAGACATCGTTTCGTTCCTCGAGACCCTCCCTGCCGGCGCCCTGGAACGACCCCCGGCTGGAGGCGAAACCCACCGTATCAAGGGTCGCACCCCTCCTCAAGCATCGGGCGCGCGACACGCGCCGGGGCCGAACGGCAGGCCATAACGCGCACTCGATGCTGCCGTACCCCGTCGCCTGTCGTGCAGCGGCTGGGCCGGTCAGCGAAGCCGTAGCGTCAGGTCTTCGTCGCCGTTGAGCGGGAGCGTGGCTTCATCGATCCGCCCGTTCGCTTCCGCTTCAACACGGATCCGCCCCTTGAAAGCCCTCACGGTGCATTGGCCGCCGGCGTCGGTCGTGACCGTCTCGTCGGTCGTCCACTCCCGCTCGAAAAGGTCGAGCCATACCCGGCCGTTGGGCCTCACGTTCCAGTCGCGGTCCCAGAAGGCGGCCCGTGGCTTCCAGTGCGATCCCTCCCAGAAGCCCCAGCAGATCACCCCCGTGATCGCCGGATGGCTGAAGACGGTTGTGAGGAAGTCGCGGGTGTAGGCGACCTGGAGTTCGTGGTCGGCGGTATCGACGTCGAACTCCGTGATCTGGATCGGCAGGTCGAGCGCGGCGAAGCGGTCGAGCTTGGCGAGAACGGCCTCGGGGCCGGGCGGGTTGCCCCCGAAGTGTGCCTGCTCCCCGATGCCTCCAATCGGGGCATCGTCACGTTTCAACTGGGAAAGGATCGTGAACAGCGTTTCGCTCGGGCTGCCGGGGCCCTCCCCCTGGAACATCACGTAGTCGTTGTAGAAGAGCCTCGTGCCTGGTGTTTCGCGGGAAGCGATCCTGAACCAGTCTGCCATCGCGGACCGTCCAAGGATGTCGGTCGCGTCGGTGTGAGCGTAGTTCTCGTTGACCACGTCCCACTCGTCGAGGAGGCCGGCAAGCGCCCGCGTTTGCCCTTCGACCCGCTCCTCGATCGCCCTGCGGAGCGCCGGCGGATCGTTCGCCAGCGACTGTATTCGGGCCGGCATGCGGCTCCACGACGGCCAGACCATGACGTGGCCGCGGGGTGAGAGGCCGTGGTCGCGAAGCCAGCGGATCGTCTCCAACACCCGTTGCCGGTGGCCGTCGCCGCCCTGCTCCCAGGGGTCCCACTTCAAGTCGTCTTCGAAAACGGCCTTCGTGAAGTGCCGCTCGAGCGTTTCGCGGTATCGGGCGTCGTCAGGTGTGGTGCCGAGAATCCTCGGAGCCTTGATGCAGGTGCCCAGTGCGAAGGCATGTCGCTCGAGTCGGACGCGGACGCGGGCGTCCGGGACCGGGAGGGCATCGGCATCCACCACGGTCACCGTGAGATCAGCCTTGCGGATGCGGTCGATCCTGTCGCGGGCCGTCGCCCGCCAGGCCGCGTCGGCCTCGAATCCCGGATACCGGCGGATGGTCCGGGGAAACGTGGCTGGATCGACGCCGGGACCATGGTTGACGAGGGCGAGATTTGCGATCTCGACGGTCTGCGGTGCGAATCCGAACCGCAGGGCGACCTGAGCCTCTCCCGCGGTGAGCTCCTTGTCGGCCCGGAACGGAACCGAGACGTCGGCCCAGTCACCCGTGAACGAGTGGGAGCATTCCATCAGCTTGCGATGTTCCCCCCCGGACTCTTCGACGACCGCGTCGACCTGGGCCTCGCCCGTTTCATGGCTACTCGTGATTCTGCGGGCCGAGTACGTGAGTTGCAGCGTGTCGCCCGCCCTGATCGCCCCCACAGTCCGCGTAGGAAGCGAGATGTTCCAGGGGTACGGGGGCTTTCGCGACGTCGTCACCCGAAACGTCTGGTGATGCCGATCGTCACCCGCGACGGTCTCGATCCGGCCGGCACTCGACTCGGCACCCGCGAGACCAGTGGGCGGCGTTCGGGCGAGCAGTGCCACCGGCGCCGCCGAGGATGCTGCCGCCGCTGCCCACACGAGCAGGATCGTCCAGAAAGCTCGAATCCATTTCATGCCAAGATTCATGCCAAGAGAGACTAGCCGCCCATCGGCGGATCGGTCATCACACGAACGTGCGACGTCGCGGCGGGCTGCGAAACAACCGCCACCAACCAGCGGCAAGCCGCATACTCATGTGACACATCAGGGCTTTGCGGAGCCGCCTGCAGGCGACGTATGGAGGCTATGCTGTCCCCCGCAACCGCACGCATTTCGTCGCGGCAGTGCAGGGGAAGCCGTTCATGTCGCTCATCGCGTCCGTCTTCGACTTTGCCCTCACCGCAACCGATCTCGTCGTGATGGTGATCTATCTCGTCGCCACGGTCGCCTTCGGGATCTCGAAGTCGCGGCGGAGCGGCGCGGAAGACTACTTCCTCGGTGGCCGCGGCATGACCTGGCCGGTGATCGGCCTGTCGATGCTCGCGATGTGCGTGTCGAGTTCGTCGCTCGTGGGCTGGGCCGGCGACGCCTATTCCACCGGCATCTCCGTCTTCAACTACGGGATCTCGGGCGCGATTGTCGTGCTCGTGTTCTTCCTCTGGTTCTTCCTGCCCTTCTACCTGCGGAGCGGCG
>JBBAVQ010000034.1:0-13627 GCA_040397625.1 Pirellulales bacterium
CGGCCGCCCTGAGCGTGACACGACGAGTGGCAGCATGCATCGCGATCCAATCCGACGGGTGGTTCTCTGGGGCGTGTTCGCGACCCTCCTCCTGCCGGTGGTGCTGGCGGTGGTGATCGGCCTGGGCGCCCTGCTCGGCGGTCTCGGCGACACGGCCGGCAGTCGCGCGTTCCTGCGGATTGGCCTCGTCGTCGGCGCCGCGTGGGTGGTCGCCCTCGTCGCCACCACGGTCGCTTCCGCGCTGGCCACGCTGGCCGGTGGTCGTCGCGGCAGACGCCGCGGGCACCACGGCGGCGGTCCACGCCACCGGCGCCGTCGGCGGCGCGGCTGGGAAACGCGCCATCCCTTTCCTCCGGGGCCGGCCGAGCCGACGGCGGATCGGCCAGTCTGATCCGGTGCCCACGTGATGCTCGCGGTGATGCTCGCGCGTCGTCGCGTGATCGCAGCCGGCCGGCGATCCGCTCGGAGCCGGCAGCGGGCGTGACATTCGCCGCCGCCGCGTCGTATGCTCCGGTGATGAGCCGATTCGATCAGCAGCGACGTGGTTTGAGGCCTCGTCTCGCGTGCCTGGCCCGCTGGTCCGCGTGGCTCGGCGCAGGCGGCGTGGCGGTGGGCCTGGTCATGCTGGCGACGCCCACGCCCGCATCGTCGGCCGAACCGGCTTCCGCCCTCAAGGCTTCATCCCCCAGTTCTTCCTCCCCCAGTTCTTCCTCCTCAAGGGCTCCATCGCTGAAGCTGATCCGCGAGCGGATCGATGCCGCCGCGAAGTTGCTCGATGCTGACAACCGCGATGCGGCCGTCGAATCGTTGGGCGAGGCGGTCCGCGGGTTGGAGGCGATGGCGTCGGCGCCGCGACCGCCGGCGGGCTTCAAGCCGCTCGCCGATCGGGCGGCAAGCGTCCGTCGCCGGCTCGAGAAGGCGGGCGCCGATGTGACCGCCATCGTGGTGCCCGGCAACGCTCCGGCGCCGGCTACCGTGCCGCCGAGGACGACGGCCGCCACGCCGCCTGGGAGGCCGGCCGTCGGTGCCCCCATCGTCGGCAAGGCGGCTGCCGTCTCGTTTTCGCGGCAGGTGGCTCCGATCCTTGCGAAGTCGTGTGGCGGCTGCCACATCGCCGGCAAAAAAGGCGGCTTCCAGATGGCCTCCTACGAGGGGCTGATGCAGACCGGGATGGTCCAGCGCGGGCAGGGGCAGGCGAGCCGCCTCGTGGACGTGATCCTCACGGGCGACATGCCCCGCGGCGGCGGCAAGGTGACGAGCGACGAGGTCGCCACGCTGGTTGCATGGATCGACGCGGGCGCACCCTGCGACGCCCCGAATCCGGCGATTGGCATCGACGTGCTGGCACGCGGCGGCAGTGGCACGGCGCCGCGCCCCACCACTCCCGCGGTCAAGCCGGTGATGATCAAGCCAGGCGAGGTATCGTTTGCGTCCGACGTGGCGCCGCTCCTGCAGGAGCATTGCCTGAGGTGCCACGGCGGTGACGAAACGGAGTCCAATCTCAGCATGGCGAGCCTGGAGGCGCTGCTGAAGGGCGGCCGCACGGGGGGTGTGGTGGTCGCCGGCAAGGGCGATGAGAGCCTGCTGGTCAAGAAACTCCGCGGTGCCGGGATCGATGGGCAGCGGATGCCCCTCGGCCGGGACCCGCTCTCCGATGCCGACACCGCGACGATCGCGACGTGGATCGATCAGGGGGCGCGGCTCGACATGCTCACGGCCACGGCACCGCTCGACGCGGTCGTCGCGGCGGGTCAGGCCAAGAAGCTCACCGATGCGGACCTCGCGCGGGTGCGGTATGCCGCGGGGGAGAAACTCTGGCGGCGGGCGATTCCCGACGAGGAGCCAGGGGTGCAGCCGCGGGCGGGCGTCTGCGTGATCGGCAACCTGCCCGCTGAGCGGCTCGGGGAACTCGCCGATCTCGCGGAGACCGTGGCGGGCGAGATTCGCGACGAGTTCGGCGTGGATGGCCCGCTGCTCAAAGGGGGCATCGTCATCTACGCCCTCAAGGAGGCGGTGGACTATTCGGCCATCTGGCAGAACGTCTCCAACGCCGAACGCCCCCGCGGTCTCGCCGGTCACGCGGGAGTCTCCGGCGAGGTGGCCTACGGAGCCCTGCTCGTTCCGGCGAACCAGTCGGCCGGCGATCTCCGCGCTGGCGTGGCCGACGTCGTTGCCGCCGCCGCACTCGCCGGCCGGTCCGCGCCGACGTGGTTCAGCCAGGGCGCCGGCCGGGCGATCGCTGGCCGAATCGCCCCCAAGGCCGGGGTTGTCCAGCAGTGGAAGCGGGATGCAGCCGCGGCGATTCCGAGGCTCGGATCGACCGCCGACTTTCTGGCCGGCCACTCGGATCCGGCCGCGGCCGCCACGGCCGCCGGCGGGTTCGTGGTCACGCTGGCGACGGGCAGCAGGCTGGCTCAGCTGGTCAATGCCCTCGATGGCGGCGTCGGCTTCGACGAGGCGTTCAACGAGGTCTTCCACGCCACCCCGGCGCAGGCGTTTGAGAAGTGGGCCTCCCGCGCGGCGCGGTAGGGAGCGTGGGGCGATACGTTATCCACCGCAATGCCGTGGCGCCGTGTGATGCGGAGAGCTCGTTGAGTTAGAAACTGGGTGGCCTTGGATCCCGGGGCATGTGATCCGCGGCGGTGCGACCGGGGTCGCGACCGGCGGCTGTACACGCTGCCGGAACCAATCGAATCGGCCCCCAACGAGCCTCGTTAAGAGCTCACCGACATGGTTCGACGCATCACGAACATGGCAGACAACGTATCGCCTCACGCTCCTGTTCCGACGCCGCATTGTACACGGTGACGTCGGCAGGAAAACCCGCGGCGTGCGCCGAACGGGCAGGATCGGCGGCTACTCTTCGTGCAGGTCGCGGCTGTAGGGCTCCATCGCCTTGGTGTTCCGCTCCACGGCCATGACCACGGTCTGGCGGCCGCCCCCGTCGGGCACGCTGGCGATGATGGGCAGCACCTGCCGCTTGTTGGGCATGTCCACCCGCACCCGGAAGGTGCCGTCGGGCTGAACCTTGACCGGCTCGCCCTGGAGCGTGACGTAGGCGTCGGGCCGGGTGGCGCCGTACACGATCAACTCCGCGTCCACTTCGAGTTGAAAGGCGGTGACCACCGGCTCTCCCTCCTCGTCGACGGCCGGCTCGGCGCGGACCGCCGAAGGAGGGCCCATCGGCCGCCGCAGCCGCTCCTCGAAGAGTTCCTGGAGTTCCGTGCTGTTGTTCTCGGGAGAAAAGCCGCCGCTCATCGCGTAGATGCGGTCGCAGTCGTTGACGATGTCGCCCCAGTGCGCGTCGAGCGTGTCGCACTGCGACGCGGCGGGCGTGTTGACCGCGTTGCTGCGGACGAGGGCGTGGAACCGGCCGGTGGAGGTCCGGTAGCCGATCTCGACCCGGCAGCGAAGCGGCTCACGGACGTCGATGAACCAGTTCTTCACCCCGCCGTGGACCTCGATCTCGCGGATCACCTGCTCCGATGGTGAGCCCTGAAGCCCCGACTCGATCCGCAGCACACGGAGCACCGGCCGGGCGCCGTGCCATTCCTGGCCGAGGGCCGACTGCGCCCGCTCGATGCTGCGGGGCGACACCTCCCAGAACGCATGCAGCCAGTACGGACCGCGAACCATCAGCACCATCCGGTCGCGGACGGGACGCTTGGCCCGGCCATTCTCCGGCGGCGTGGCCAGGTTCTTCGCTTTCGCGATCCGCTCGCGGGCCTCGGCGATCCGCCGGGCCACCTCGGCGTTGTGCGCGACGGCGGCCGGGCTCGGCTGGACGACGGCGGCCTTCGACCTCTCGCCCGACGGCTTCGCCGGCCGCGCCGCCGACCGGCGGGCCTCGCTCGGCAGCGCCTTCTTGGCCTTGCTGACGAGCGCCTTGATCAGCTGGTCCTTCCGCATCGCATGCCAGCCAGCCACCCCGTGCTGCTTGGCCATGCGGGCCAGATCGCGGACGGGTTTTTCTCGCAGGCTGGCGGACGTCATGCTGATGCGCTCTCGGTGCTGGGCGGGGTGGAAACCCTCGGGGGCCGACGGCGGACCACGAGAAACCACCCTGCGAGGCTAACGAGAAACCGGGGCGCGGGCAAACTTTGGGCGCGCGGAATCTGGCTGTAAGTCGCGTGCCGGCAGCGAGTTGCAGAAAATGCGGAGCCTCAGTCGCCCCGCAGTTTGAGACCCCGTTCCGTGAGCTTTTCCCGCACTTCGTTGAGGCTCGTGACGCCGAAGTTCTTGCACTCCAGCAGGTCCTCGGCGGTGCGACGGATGAGGTCGCCGACCGACATGATCCCCAGCTTCGTGGTGCACTTGCGGGCCCGGACCGACAGGTTGAGTTCCGTGATTGGCATGGAGTAAACCTCCTGCTCGTCGGCCGAGGGCTCGACGGGCTCCGCCTCCACCGCTTCGGCCACCGGAACGGGCTGGGCGATCTGGCCGAGCGACAGGCCCTTCGACGCGAGCATCTCCCGGATCTCGACCAGGCTGGTCTCGCCGAAGTTCTTGCTTGCGAGAATCTCCTCCTCGGTCGTCCGCGCCAGGTCGCCGAGCGTGTGGATGCCCATCTTCTGCAGGCAGTTGCGGCTCCGCACCGAGAGTTCGAAGTCGCTGACCGGCAGGCAGAGGATTTGATCGAGACGATCCCGCTGCTTCATCTCCTGCTCGTCGAGCTGGAGGTCACCGGACGCGGACGAATCCTTCATGAACAACCGAGCCCGCGGGTGGTCGGGGAAGGCCTCGAGCACGCGGCGGTAGCACTGCTGCGCCTTGGTGAAGTCGTCGTTGTCCTCGTAGAGGATGCCGAGGTTCATCAGCGCGCCGACGCTCGCCGGATACCGGGCGAGCGACCGCTCGTAGTAGGCCTTGGCGTCTTCCTCATTGCCCACGCGGTCGGCGATCACGCCCAGCAGAAACAGGGCGCCCGGATGGCCAGGATCGATCGCGATCGCCTTCTCGCAGGCCGCGGCCACGTCGGCTGGTCCATGACCCGAATCGGCGAGCACGCCGGCACGGGCCGCCCAGAAATCGGCCGATGACTCGCCCTGGGCGCCGAGGGAATCGAGGGCCTTCTGGGCGTCGGCGAGCTTGCCGGCCGATCGCAGCGACTCCGCCGTGGCGGCCACGCAGGCGGCGGCGTCATAGCCCGCCTTCCGCGCCGACTCGAAGAGTTCACAGGCCTTGTCGTGAGCGCCTTCGGCCACGTGCGCGAGCGCCTGATGGAAGAGGGCGAGGGCTCCGCCGTCGCCGCCCTTGAGCGTCTCGAGGGCGTCGCGGGCTTTGCCGAGCAGCCGCTGGCAGACGCCGAGTTTGACCGACGAGGCCGGGCTTCGTTCGGGAACAGATTCCAGGTCGCGGACGGCAGCACGCAGGTCGCGGTGCGCGGCCGCGTCGGTGCCGAGGAGTTCGAGGACCGCCTTCACTTCGGTGGGGCCGAAGGGGCCGCTGCCGGTGATCAGATCGCGGATGTCGAGACGGGCCGTGGCAACCATTCGGAAGTCCTCACAGGTGGCAGGAAACTGAGTGCGGACGAAGGTCCGCCGAGAGCCAGCGGCGGGAGTCGAACCCGCAACCCCCGCATTACGAATGCGGTGCTCTGCCAATTGAAGCTACGCTGGCACGATCCACGGACTCCACGGGGACCGCCCGGGGAACGCGTTAGCCCCGCAAAACTAGCGCACGGCCCCCCTGATCGTCAAGGGAGGCCTGTTTTTCAGGCTTTTGCCGATGCCCATGGCGGGAACGTCCGGGGGATGGCCCTCACCCCACGCCAGGAAGCCCCGAGCGCGAGCGAGGGGATACAGCGTTGCGAACCGCAACGCCTCATCTGATCGCAGGCCCAATCCCCTCGCTGGCGCTCGGGGCTTCGAGGCGGATTGCGGAGAACGCGGCGGCCTACGGAAAAGAAAAAAGTGGGGCCTCCGACCCGACAGGAGCACCCTGTCACTGGGTGTGCGGGTCAGGGGCAAGGCGACCGCACGCCCAAACAATGGTCGGAGACCCCACCTTGGTGTTCCAAGAGTGTGGATCGTGGCCGCGGCCGGAGCCGTTGCCACGCATGAAAGGAGAAGCACATGCCGTGCCAAATCCGAATCTGTTTTTTTCACGGGTTTTGCGGGGTGTCGCCAGTTCCGAGCGCGTTCAATAATGCAACGCAGCGCCGCATTTTGCGTCAGATCGATACGATGACCCATCCCGGCGTGGCGCGGTTGCGCCACCCCGGGTGCCAGGCCGCGGAGCCACGCCCGTGAACCCTCGACTTCCAGCTCAGATCGGCCGCCACCGCTGCGGCCCGGGCCAGCCCCTGCTCGTGATCGCGGGCCCGTGCGTGATCGAGAACCAGGACCTCTGCCTGCGCATCGCCGAGACGCTCGCGGTGCTCGCCTCGAGGCTCCCGATCCAGGCGGTTTTCAAAGCGTCCTACGACAAGGCAAACCGGACGAGTTCCGGATCGTTTCGCGGTCCCGGGATCGACGAGGGGCTGGCCGTGTTGGAGCACGTTCGGCGGGCGACCGGCCTTCCCGTCACGACCGATGTCCATCTTCCGGAGCAGGCGGCTGCGGCCGGGCAGGTCTGCGACATGCTGCAGATTCCGGCATTTCTCTGCCGGCAGACCGACATCCTGCTCGCGGCCGCGGCCACGGGGCGGGCCGTCAACGTCAAGAAGGGGCAGTTCGTTGCCCCGGGCGACATGCGGCACGCCGTCGCGAAGCTGCTGGCCGGCGGGGCCACCGACATCCTGCTCTGCGAGCGGGGCACGTTCTTCGGGTACGGCCGGCTGGTGAACGACTTCGCGGGGTTGCCCGTGATGCGGTCGTTCGGGGTGCCAGTGATCTTCGACGCGACGCACTCCGTGCAGCAGCCGGCCAGCCTCGGCGGCGCCACCGGCGGCGATCGCACGCTCGTCGAACCGCTCGCCCGCGCCGCCGCGGCCGTCGGCGTCGACGGGATGTTCTTCGAGACGCATCCCCGACCCGACGAGAGCCCCAGCGACGGCCCCAACATGGTGCCCCTCGATCAGTTCGGCGGCGTGCTCGAGCGGGTGCTGCGAATCCACGCGGCACGGATCGCCGGGGAGACCGCATGAGGGGCGCGGGATCCTGTTCGACCTCGGCCGTCGGTGGCCGCACCACACTGGCATGGCTGGCATGGCTAACGCTGGCCATGGCGGGCTGTGGCACGTCATCCACGCAGACCAGCCCCGTCGCGGCTCCGGAAGCACGGCCCGCGGCCGGTCGCATGACCGGCGACAAACTCGTCGCCGGCGCCGTGTCGGCCCTTTCGAAACTCGACGAGTTCGACGAGCAGCGGGCCTACGAGCAGGCCTTCGACCGGCTCACGCAGTGGAGCCACATGGCGGGGCCCGAGACGCCGTCGTGGCGAATCGACCCCCTGCTATCGACCCTCCCCGAGCGGCTCCGGGCCGGCGTCGAGCCGATGCTCGAGCAGGCTGGATTCGATGCCGTGGGCGACGTCGCCTTCCTCCGCGACCGCCGCTGGCTTGCCGACATCGCCACCACGACCCGCGGCGATGCGACCGATGACCTTGCCACCGCCACGCGACTCTTCGACTGGACCGTCCGTTCCCTCGCCATCGGCGGCGATCCGCCGATGGTGCCGTCGGAGGCGACGCCAGGCACGCGGTGGTTTCTGCCCGGCGAGATTCTGCTGACCGGGCGGGCCAGCGCCGCACAGCGGTGCTGGATCTTCGTGGAACTGCTGCGGCAGGCGGGCATCGATGCCGTCATGCTGGCCACGGGCGACCCGCAGGCCGGCACGCTGCGGCCGTGGCTTCCCGCCGCGATCATCGACGGCGAGGCCTACCTCTTCGAGCCAACATACGGCATGCCCGTGCCGGGGCCGGGGGATGCGGGCGTGGCGACGGCCCGCCAGGCGGCCGCTGATCCGGCGATTCTCGACGCGCTCTCGCTGCCCGACCGCGCCTATCCGGTGAAGGCGGCGGACGTCGGTTCGCTGGCCGTCCTGGTGGTCGCCGACCCACGGAGCCTGGCGCGCCGGATGACCGCGCTCGACAAGACCGTTGCGGCGCGTCATGGCATGCGGCTCTCCGTCGATGCCTCTGCGGTGGCCACCGCCGCTGCAAAGGCCCTGCCGGGCGAGGGTGCCCCCTTCATGGGCCTCTGGGAGTTTCCCTGGGAATCCGTCGCGCGGCGGCCGACGCCGGAGGTGGAGTTCGCGGCGCGCCGGGAGCTAGCGCCCTTTGTGATCACGGTGGCGGAGATGGGCCGCGGCGACCGGCAGGCGCAGCGGCTGGTGCGGCCCTTGTTCAACGCCCGGATCCGCGAGTTTCGCGGCGATCTCGACGGCCCGCTCGGCGCCAAGGCTGCGTACCTCGCCGCGCGGCCGTCGAAGGCGGCCATCCAGCAGGCGTTGCAGGCCGTGCCGCCGGAGCAGTCGGCGACCGTCGATCGCCTCTACCGGCAGATGAAAGAAGACGCCACCTACTGGCTCGGCGTGGCTACGCTCGGAGAGGGGCAGCCCGCGGCGGCGGTTGACTACCTGCAACGAATGACCCTGGAGAACTCCCCCGACAGCCGCTGGACCGATGCAGCCCGCGGCAATCTCGGGCGGGCCTATGCCGCCCTGGGCCGCATCGACGAGGCGGTCACGGTGCTCCGCGAGGACGGCTCGCCGCAGCGGTTTGGCAGTCGGCTGCTGGCCGATCGTCTGGAGAAGCAGGCGAAAGCCACCGCCGACACCCCGCCGCCGTGAGCCGCGTGGGGGCCAAGGGAGTTCGGCCAAAACGGGCCGCATTGCTGCCTCGGCGAGGGTCGGGTAGAGTATGGGGCTCCCTGTTTTCCCTGCCCCGATTTCCCTTCTCGATCGACCGGATTCGCGACCATGAAAGACGGCATTCACCCCAACTACGGCCACACCGTCGTCCGCTGCGGCTGCGGCAACACGTTCTCGACCCGGAGCACGGTGCCCGAAATCAAGGTCGACATCTGCAACGTCTGCCATCCGTTCTTCACCGGCAAGCTGAAGTTCGTCGATACGGCGGGCCGAATCGAGAAGTTCAAGAGCAAGTTCGCAGCTGCGGGCTATGCCAGCCTGAAGAAGAAGGCCGAGGCTCCCGCCTCCTGAGCGGCCGGGCCCGCCGGGTGACCGCGGCCAGCCTCTCGAGCACCCTCCGCGGGCGGCAGGCCTTACCGACCCATGGCTGACTCCTTTTCCGGCGGCATTCGCGGTGACCTCGAGCAGAAGCTCTCGCGGTTCGAGGAACTCGAACGGGCGCTCGTCGATCCGGCGATCCTCGCCGACCAGGCGAAGCTCTCGGCGGTCGCTCGCGAGCACGGCACCCTCGCCAAGCTCGCCCTCCGCTATCGCCAGTTCACCACGCTCGAGCGGCAGATCGCCGAGCACCGGGAGATGATCGCCGGCGACGACGCCGATGTTCGCGGGCTCGCCGAGGCGGAACTGCCCGACCTGGAGGCGAAGCGGGAGCGGGAGTGGGAGGATCTCCTCGAACTCTGCTCGGGCGACGAAGACGCCGACCGCGCCCGCTGCATCGTCGAACTCCGCGCGGGCACCGGCGGCGACGAGGCGGCGCTGTTCGTGCGGGACCTCTACGAGATGTATCGCCGCTGGGGCGCCGAGCTGGGCTGGGACTTCGAGGTGATGGATGCCAGCCCCACCGAACTCGGCGGCTTCAAGGAACTGATCCTCGGCGTCTCGGGCGACACCGTCTTTCGAAAGCTGCAGCACGAGAGCGGCGGCCACCGCGTGCAGCGGGTGCCCGACACCGAGACGAAGGGGCGGATCCACACGTCGGCCGCCACCGTCGCGGTGCTGCCGGAGCCGGAGGACGTGGAGGTGGCCCTCTCTCCCGACGACTACCGCAAGGACCTCTTCTGCGCCAGCGGCCCGGGCGGCCAGCACGTCAACAAGACCGCCTCGGCGGTTCGCCTCACCCACCTGGCCACCAACATCGTCGTGCAGTGCCAGGACGAGAAGAGCCAGCACAAGAACCTCGCCAAGGCGCTCCGCGTGCTCAAGACGCGGCTCTACGAGCACGAGCGGCGGATCGAGCACGAGAAGCGGGCCACGGAGCGGCGGGAGCAGGTGGGCTCGGGCGACCGCAGCCAGCGGATCCGCACCTACAACTTCCCGCAGAATCGGGTCACCGATCACCGCATCAACGAGAGCTTCACGCTCGATCAGGTGATGGCTGGCCGGCTCGGGCTGGTGGTGGACGCGATCGAGCGGCACGCCCGCGAGAAGCGGAAGAGCGAGATGGAGCAGTCGGCGAGGCCGGCCGCGGGCTGAGCATGTCCGCACGACCGTGATGTCCGGCAGGGGAGCAACTCATGAGCGATGATGTCTGGACGGTCGGGCGGCTGCTGACGTGGACAACCGACTGGCTTGGCACGAAGGGCGCGGAGGCGCCGCGGCTCGACGCGGAGGTGCTCCTGGCCCACGTCCGCGGCTGCCCGAGGATCGCCCTCTACACGGCCTTCGACACGCCGGTGGCCGACGCGGAGCGGGGGCGGTTTCGCGAACTCGTGAAGCGGCGGGGCGAGGGTGAGCCGGTGGCGTATCTGGTCGGCAGTCGCGAGTTTTTCTCGCTGCCGTTCATCGTCACGAAGGACGTGCTGATCCCGCGACCCGAGACGGAGGGGCTCGTCGTTCGCACGATCGACCTCCTCAAGGACGCGGCCGCCCCACGGATCATCGATGTCGGCACCGGCAGCGGTGCGATCGCCGTCACGCTCGCCAAGCAGCTGCCGCGGGCGATGATTGTGGCCACCGATATCTCGCCGGCGGCCCTCGCTGTGGCGAAGGCCAATGCGGAGCGGCATGGCGTGGCCGACCGGATCGAGTTCGTGGAGTGCGACCTGCTGGCCGATCCACGGACCGCGGGGCCGTGGGACGTGATCGTGAGCAACCCGCCTTACGTTCGCGAGGACGAGTACCCTGCCCTGCCCCGCGACGTCCGCGAGCATGAGCCGAAGTCGGCACTCGTGGCGGGGCCGACCGGCGCGGAGATCGTGGCTCGACTGGCTGCGGAGGCCGCTGAGCGGCTTGCGCCCGGTGGTTGGCTGCTCGTGGAGATCGGCCCCTCGACGGTGGCGGCAGCCGAGGCGGCGATCGCCGCGCAGCCGGGGCTGACCGCGGGCCCGACGCTCAAGGACATGGCAGGCCTGCCGCGAATCGTGCAAGCCCGGCGGGCCTGATCCGGGGCCTTGGTGGGTGGGTGCGCGTCCGCCCGTCCAAGCCCAACGCCGTGAGGCGTGGGCCGAACCGCCACCAGACGCTGCGTTCAGCATGGCTCGCCAGCGGACCGAAACGCGTCTGATAGAGTAGCCGCATGATCGAACTCATCGCCGCCACCTACACGCCGTTCGATGCCGCCGGCCGGCTCATGCTCGGGGTGATCCCCGGCCTCGCGGCCCATCTGGCTGGGTCTGGCGTGGATGGCGTGTTCATCGGCGGCACGACGGGGGAATCCCTGTCGCTCACCGCGGCGGAGCGCATGGCTCTCGCGGATGCCTGGGTGGGGCCCGCCCGCGAGCACGGCCTCAAGCTCATGGTGCACGTCGGCGCGTCTGCGATTGCCGACGCCGTGGCGCTCGCCGCCCACGCCGATAGTCTCCGCGTCGCGGCGATCTCCGCGATGGCGCCCTCCTATTTCAAGCCGGCCACGGTGGCCGATCTCGCCGCCTCGCTCGCCGACATCGCCGCCGCGGCTCCCGCCACGCCCTTTTACTACTACGACATCTCTCAGCTCGCCGGCGTGACGCTCCGCCCGAGTACGCTGCTCGAGCGGCACGTCGATCTGATCCCGACGCTCGCGGGCGTCAAGCATTCCTCACCCGACATCGTCGAGTTCGAACGCTGCGTGGCGGCGGGCGGTGGCCGGTTTCGCGCCTACTGGGGCTGCGACGAGGCCCTCACGGCCGGGCTCGTGCTTGGGGCCGCCGGCGGCATCGGCAGCACCTACAACTTTGCGGCATCCCGCGCCCGCGAGGTGATCGCGGCCTTTGAAGCGGGCGACATTCCGCATGCCCGAGAGGCACAACTCGCGGTCGTGCGGCTCGTGGACGTGCTCGCCCGCCACGGCTATCTGCGGGCCTCGAAGGCCGTGATGGCTATGAAAGGCCTCGATTCGGGCACGGTCAGACTGCCACTCCAGCCGGTCGGCGGCCAAGACGTGACGGCGATCCGCGCCGACCTCGAGGCCGCCGGATTCGCCGACGTCGTCGCCCCGGCCCAACACGCCCGCGGCGAGACGGAGCACAGGTTTTCAACCTGTGCCAAGTAGCACAGGTTTTCAACCTGTGCCGAAGACCGGTCGGCGCTGTTGGTGGTGCAGGTTGGAAACCTGCACCTACGAGGAGGCAGGCACCTACACCCTCGGGAGTTCGTAGCCCTTGCGGTAATCGCGGGTGAAGAGCCGGTTCGCCTCGGCGTCGGACGACTTTTCGGTCTTCGGGTCGATGGTCAGTTCACGGCCGAGCGCGAGCTTGGTCGTCGAGACGTCCACCGCGTTGTCCTGCAGGTAGGTCAGGAAGGTGTCGAGCGACGCCTTGACGTGCGGATCGTCGGCCGCGAGCGTCGGCCGGGCGTCGATCGGCACCGCCTCGCCGAGCGCCCACGAGACGTTGCCGAGATGAGCCAGGGCGCTCGAGAGGTGGCCGTCTTCGATGTCGAGATTGAGATCTTCGTGCCGTCGGCTTTGGACCGCCTTCACGAAGTTGGCGAAGTGCTGCTGGTATTTTCCGCCATCCCAACGCCCGAGTTCGTGACCGTCGTAGTCGAAGCCCACGGCCGATGTGTAGTTCGGGCAGACCACGAAGCCCTCGGTGCCGTAGATCACGGCAGAGGCCTTTTCCAAAGGGTTTTCGACCTTCAGTCCGAACGTGACCGGCGTCTTCACCGGCAGCCCACGGACGTCGGAGATCAGAACCGCATCATCCCATTGGAAGATCGTCACCTGGCTGTTGGCCACGTCGCCGTTGTCCACGTAGCCAAGCCGGCCACCGAGGCTCACCACCCGCTTCGGCAACTCCTGCTTGCCGATCGCCCAGCGGCACTTGTCGAGTTCGTGCGGATTCTGGTTGCCGAGGTCGCCGTTGCCGGTGACGTGGTTCCAGTGCCAGTCGTAGTGCAGCCGCTTGCGGACCGGGATCTCCTTCGGTGCGGGGCCGGCCCAGAGGTCGAAGTCGAGGCCCGGCGGGATTGGGGCCGGCGTGTCCACGAGCCCGATGCTGTCCCGCAGCCGGAAGCAGATCGCGTGGGCCGCCTTGATGGTCCCGATCTTTCCCGACTTCACAAACTCCATCATCTGCCGGGTGCCCGACATGCTCCGGCTCTGCACGCCCATCTGGCACATGCGGCCGAGTTTGCGGGCCCACTGCGTGATCACCCGGCCCTCCTCCACGTTGTGGCTGCAGGGCTTTTCGACGTAGACGTCCTTGCCGGCCTGCATCGCCCACACGGCCATCAGGGCATGCCAGTGATTGGGCGTCGCGATCGACACGGCGTCGATATCCTTGCGGTCGAGGAGTGCCCGGAAGTCCTTGATGAACTCCGGCTTGGTGCGGTGGACGGCGGCATGCTCAGTGTCGCTCTTCTCCGCGCCGCCCTTCTCTGCGTCGCGCTTCTC
>JBBAVQ010000034.1:13727-16802 GCA_040397625.1 Pirellulales bacterium
CTCATCTGCGCCTCGTAGGCGTTCGGGTCGCAGTCGGAGATCGCGACCAGTTCCACCTCGGGCAGGTCGAGCCACTCCCGGATATGGCCGCCTCCCTGGCCGTTGCAGCCGATCACGGCCACGCGAACCTTCTGGGTTGGCTTCGCCGTGGGGCCCGAGGCGGCTTTGTCCGCCGCGCGGACGGTCGTCCCCGCAAGGGCGACGCCGGCCATCGCCAACGCCTGTTCGACGAACTCACGACGGGAGGGATCGAGACGGAGGTGCTTCGGCATGGGAAGAAGTTCCTGAGAAGGGCGTGATGAAGCGGGCCTGGGCGAAGTAAACGGGCGTGGTTTAGAGGGCGAGGGCGCGGATGTTCCGAAACTCCACCTTCATCGGCAGGCCCTTGTGGATTTGCAGGCCGATCGGTGCGGCTTCGGCATATTTCGGATTCGTGTAGCGCGACACCTGTTCGCCGTTGAGCCAAACGGTGAACGTGTCGCCCTTCGCCTCGACGCGGATGCGATTCCAGTCGTTCGGCTTGAGGAGTTCCGCGGCCCTCGTGGCCCGCGCCTCCTCGGGATACTTTCCATTGTAGAAGGAGCAGGTCATGTCGCGCTTCAGGCTCCGCGACACCCCGATCTGGATCTGGAGCTCTGGCTTCCGCAGCATGATGCCGCTGTCGATTTCGCCGGAGAACCGGCAGTCGGCCTCGACCACCACGTCGCCGTAGGCGCGGGCCGTGTGGAGCATCGAGCCGGCCTGCGCGGCGTCGTTCTCGCCGACGAGCACGCCGTCTTCCACCCGCCAGAACGTCCCCTCCGCGGGCGTCCAGCCGGCAAGGTCCTGGCCGTTGAAAATCGGTTCGAGGGGCAGGTCGGCCGGGGGCTCGGCCCGGCAGGTCAGCGACGCGAGCGCCACGAGTGCTGCTGCGACGGCGGGAAACACGATGCAATGACGGGGCATCGGCGGCTCATGCTGAGGCTGGTCGGGCGGGTGGCGGAAAGACCCTCTCTCCCCACACCACGAGAGATTACCGTGTGGCCGCTCCCCCTGCATCGGCCATTCGTCCACGGTGCGTTTGCCCCTGCCGCGTGTTGCGCTCGTCATAAGGGATAGGGGCCTGCGGGCCTTGCCAGCACCAGCGCAACAGTGAGCAGCCATGGCGGCCCTGATGGACGTGTTGACGGAG
This sequence comes from Pirellulales bacterium, assembly GCA_040397625.1. GTDB lineage: Bacteria > Planctomycetota > Planctomycetia > Pirellulales > UBA1268 > QWPN01. The sequence continues at coordinate 14,899 of JBBAVQ010000034.1, forward strand.
TGGAATGGCTTCCGGGCGGCGGCCCGCTGGCTGGCCCGTCACCGTCGCGACGAGCCGCTGCCGGCCCGGCCCGCCGTGGTGGCCGCGGCCTGCCTCGCCGCCGGGTGCGGGCTGATCCGGTTCGTCGAGCCGTGGCCCGGGGCGAGCCTGGCGGTCGGGTGTTGGGCTGCGGCGGTCGTATCACTCCTCGGGTGGGGCGTCGCGTCGTGGCTCGGCCGCCCACGAACGGCTCTCGTGAGCCTCTGTGTGGCGATCGCCGCGTGCGGCGCCGCCTGGGCGGAGTCGCGATTCGACCTCTTTCGCCGCGACGATCTTGCCTGGCAGTTGGGAGAGGCTCCGGTGCCGGTCGCCATCCGCGGCAGGATCGAGCAGGCATTTCGCGAACTGCCGGCCCGAGGGGATCCGCGTCGCGCGGCCGCCATCGGACCGTCGAGCGAGTGCGTGGTGAGCGTCGAGGCGCACCGCGTCGGCAGCCGGTGGCGGCCGGCGTCGGGCCGTGCCGCCGTGATCGTGGATGGCAGTCCGCCGCCGCTGGGGATCGGTGATCGGGTGCGGGTGTTGGGCCGAGGGCTGAGGCCCGCCGCCGCCCTCAATCCGGGCGAGTTTGATTTCCGGGCCCGGGCCCGGGCGCTCCGCTGCCTGTCGATCGTGAGGGTGGCGTCGGCTCGGGGTGTGCGGCTCATCAAGCCGGCCGGCCCGTTCGCCGTTTTCAGGTGGATCGAGGGCCTGCGGGCCCGCGGCCTCGCCGTGCTCGAGAGCCACCTCTCCCCCGCCCGGGCACCGCTCGCCGCGGCGCTCCTGCTCGGCAGTCGCGAGTCGCTGCCCCGCGACGAGGCCGACGACTTCCTCGCCACCGGCACGATCCACATCCTCTCGATTTCGGGGCTGCATGTCGGCCTGCTTTCGCTGGCGCTCTTCAAACTGCTCAGGCTCGCGGTCGTGCCCCGCGGCTGGGCGCTCGCCGCCGTGGCCGCCATGACGGGTGCCTACATGCTGCTGGTGCACGCCGAGACGCCGGTGCTGCGAGCCACGCTGCTCGTCTGGCTGTCGTGCCTCGCCGCCGCCGCCGGCCGGAAATCACCCGCCATCAACGGCCTGGCCGTGGCGGCGATCGTGGTGCTCGCCCTGCGGCCGGCCGACGTGCTTGGCTCCGGAGCGCAGCTCTCGTTTCTCTCGACCGCCGTGCTCGTGGGCATCGCCGCCGTGCTCCCCGGTCGGCAGTCACCCGACGATCCGATCGACCGGCTGATCGAGCGAAGCCGGTCGCGAGTCGAGCGGATCGTCCGCTCGCTGGCATGGCAGTGCTGGGCGGGCTTCGCGGCCGGGGCCGCGGTCTGGATCGTCACCATGCCGCTGGTCGCCGCCCGCTTCCACGTGGTGAGCCCCGTGGGGCTCGTCGTCAACGTGCTGGTGGCGCCGCTGGTGGCGCTGGCGATGGCGTGGGGTTTTCTCTGCCTGCTGCTGGCGGGCGTCTCGACGACGATCGCTGCGTGGTGCGGCGCGGTGTGCGACGGCATGCTGGCCTGCATCTCGACCGTGGTGCATTGGTCGGCGCAGGTGCCGTACGGCCATTGGTGGGTGGTCGGGCCGCCGGGCTGGTGGGTGGCCGGCTGGTATGCGGCCCTCATCGCGGCCCTGCTCTGGATTCGCCCCGAGATGCTGCGGCGGGCTCGAACGTGGGCCGTGGTCGCGGGGGCGTGGATCGCGGTGGGCCTCGTCGCAGAAGGGATCGGGGTGGTGGTGGCCGCGCGGCCTGCGGGGCTCCGGGGCGTGGTGGCGGCGATGGGGCACGGCTGCGGGATCGTGTTCACCACGCCGGCTGGCCGCACGCTCGTGTTCGACGCCGGCCGGCTGGGGGCGCCGGCGGCGGCGTCCCGGTCGCTGGCGACCGTGCTATGGAGCGA
>JBBAVQ010000035.1:0-16565 GCA_040397625.1 Pirellulales bacterium
AGCCCCGGCCCTCGCACCCGCGAGGGCCGGGGTTTTTTCATGCGCGGTGCGGCCGCCGCCGCCGCAACTGGCGTTTCTGGTCACCGATGCCACTGCTATCGTCAGGCCCTTGTCCCGCTGCGGATCGCGGGATCCTCGCGACGGCCGTTTCATGACCGTCTCCCATGTGTCGCCCCGAGCCGAGATCGGGATCGCCTGCGTGGCGGCGGCCATGGCGATCGCCGTCGCGGTCTGGGCATGCGGCGGCAGCGACATCCTTACCGGCCGCCCCCTCAAGTTTGAGGGCGATGCCGTCCTCCACACGGTCGTGGCGAAGATCGCGATCGATGACCGATGGACGTGGGAGGGGAGCCGCTTTGGTGCGCCCGAAGGATTTCCGCTGGCCGCCTTCGGCCTGCAGTTGCCTGTAGAAACGGCCCTCATGAAGCTCGTCGCCGCCTTCACCGCTGACCCCATCGCCGTCCTCAACGGCACGTGGCTGGCGTTGATCGGAATCGCCGCCATCAATGCCTACGCGGCCTTCCGACTGCTCGGTCTCGGCTGGGTGGCCGCCCTCGTCTGCGGGTCGCTCTTCGCCGCATCGCCGCATGCCTACCTGCGAAACGTCACCCATCTCAATCTGCACGCCGCCCTCGTGCCGATCCCGACGGCCCTCGCGATCCTCGTGGCCGGTGGAGGAATCTCGGCCCTCGGCCGACGCCAGTTCCTCGCGGCCGTCGCGGCGACGGCCTTCGCCGGGTTGGGCTTTGTCTACTACCCGTTCTTTTTTGCGATTCTGTTCGGCGCTGCACTGCTCGTTGCATCCCTGCGCAGCCAGCAAGGCTCGTGGCGGCGCGGCACGGCCTGCCTCGCGGTGATCCTCGCGGCCGGCACCGCCAACCTCGCTCCCACGCTCCTCGCGTGGGCCCACGACGGCCGCCCGGCGTCACTCGACTACAAACGGCCCGAGGAGGCCGACACATTCGGCCTGCGCATCCGAGACCTCGTGATGCCCTCTTCCGCCTCGCGGTTCCCGCCGCTTGCGGCCCTCGGCCGTCGCGTCGAGTCGGTCGCGTGGCCGCTTCGGGGCGAGAGCCGGCATGCAAAGCTCGGCCTAGCCGCCACGATCGGCTTCCTGATCGCGCTGGCCGCGATCGTCGGCTGGAAGCCGGTGCATGACGACCGAGGCCGCGCCACCGTCCACGCGGCGGCATGCCTGATCGTCGCCCTCGTGATCGTCGCGGTGCCGGGCGGTCTGGGCTCCATTTTCAATACCTTCGTGACGCCTCAGTTCCGCTGCTACAACCGCGTCGTACCCCTGATCTCCTTCCTGAGCCTCGCCGCCCTCGGCACGTGGCTCTCCGCCACGTTCGCCAGCATGCCGCGTCGGGCGAGGATGGCGGCCTGGCTTGGCGTGCTCGTCGGCGGCCTCGTCGAGCAAGACGTGGCTGCCGCCATTCGCTCGCGGGCGTTGGATACGGCCCGTGAGCGCCGCGAACTGGCCGGCTTCGTGGCGGACGTGGAAGCGGCCTTGCCGGACGCGACCACGGTCTGGATGCTGCCGGCGACGGGGTTTCCGGTCGATGGCGGATCCGGCGCGATGCGGGAGTTCGACCACGCCAAACCGGTCCTGTTCTCGAAGCGGCTACGATGGAGCTGGCCTGCGTTCGGGGCTCGCTGGGAGCGGCTCGCCGACGAAATCGGCGACGGATCCACCAGCGACTCGGTGGAGCGGGCTAGGTCGGCGGGTTTCGATGCGGTCTGGCTCGACGGAGCCGGCGACGCGCGGATTGTCGCGTCCGCGAGCGAGGCGATCGTCTCCGCTGGAGGCAGGCTCGTCCGAGAGTCGGCCGACCGACGGTATCGCGTCTACGCGATACCCGCAGTCGGGGGCGAGGAGCGGCCGCAGGAATCCCCCCGCTGATCCTTCAGTGCACGGAGACCACATGAAGATCTTCGGCATCGGCTGGGCGAAGACGGGCACGACCACCCTGGGCCGCTGCCTGGAACTGCTCGGCTACAGCCACATTGGCCAGCGACTCGACCTCGTGCCGCACCTCGAGACGGGCGACCTCGCGACGATCGTGGCCGTCGCAGCCGAGGCCGACGCCTTCGAGGACTGGCCGTGGCCGTTGGTCTTCCGGGAACTCGACGCGGCCTTCCCGGAGAGCCGATTCGTGCTTACGACCCGGGCTCCCGACCGCTGGATCCGCAGCTACCTCAACATGCTCCGCCACCCGGCGTTCGTCAGCGACGACCTCACCCACGTCCGTCGCGTGCTCTACGGGCTCCCCTTCCCCGACGTCACGGCCGACCAGCTCGTCGACCGCTACCGCCGGCACAACGCCGACGTGATCGACTACTTCCGCGGCCGTCCGCACGATCTGATCGTCGTCGACTGGGAATCCGGCGACGGCTGGCAGGAACTCTGCCGGTTCCTCGGCCGTGATCGTCCCGACCTTCCGTTTCCGCAGGAGAACGTGGGCAACTACGAGCCGTTGCCGCCCGGGTCGTGAGCGGCCAGCGACCGCAGCAGGTCACGGGCGACTTCCACTGCCTCGGCCCGGCTGGAGGCGAACCGCACGAGCGGATCGACGATCGGCCAGGTGTCTCGGTACGCGAAGATCTTGCCGTTGGTCGAATCGCAGACCACGTGCGGCTTTCGCATCAGCGTGCAGAGCAGATGCGCGTGGAGCCGGTCGGTCAGCACGACCCGGCCTCTCGAAAGCAGGCGACAGCCCCGCAGCGTACGATCCTCGGCGAGCTGATCCCAGAGCCAGGGCATGTGCCGCCACGCCATCCGGCGCCGCACGGAGCAGGAGCCGATCTCGGCCGGCGGATCACCGACCCACTCCTGAAATCGACGCGCCGCGGTCGACATCAGGCCGATCTCAGGCCCGGGCGCGGTCCAGTCGGCCACGACGACGCCCTCGCCACCTCCCCCCGCGTGCTCACGGGCCTCGCTGTCGGTCCGCCAGAGCGCGAGCAGCGACACCTCGGCCGCCGCGCCGGCTCCAGCGAGGTCGAGCGCGACCGCGGCGTCGGGGCAGAGGGCGGAGTTGCAGCGGAACATCTCCCGTGCGAAGGAGAGACTCGCCGCATCACGAAGCAGCAGCGTCACGTCGCCGGCGTGCAGAAGCGTGTCCGCCAGCGACTCGGCCCGCTTCGACGACGCAAACCAGATGCTCTGCGGCAACTGGATGATCCGCCGCTGAGGGAAGTCGGTGAGAACCTGCTCGCGGAGCGACTGCTCATGCCGGTAGGCGTCGCCGAGATTGCCGCCCCCGAGGATCAGAATCGGCCCCTCGGGCAGCGCGGTTCGCAACGCTGCTGGCTCGTAGCTCCAGGGGTCGCAGGTGTACTCAACGTGCACGCCGATTGCGTCGAGGAGTCGGCGGGTGCCCCACCAAATCGCCGCGTCACCCACGTTCCAATGATCCGGGTAGCCGACCAGGGCGCATCGGGTACCTGGCGGCAGCAGGTCGGTCCAGATCCTGCGCAGCGTGCGCCGCATGTCGACGAATGGATCCAGGTCGACGCGCTGGAGGTCGGGTCCCGGGCCAGCAGGCAACGGAGCCACCGCCATGGCAGCACAACTCGCGTCATCCGAATTCTGGTCGCGCCAGCGCGGACTGGGCACGAGTGGCAGGAACGGCCGCCGGCGGGAGGCGAGCCCGGGCGACATCAGCCGACGATGCGGGGCGTTCGGGTCTGAATCTGTCGGCACTGAGCCGCCGCGCGTGGACCAGATCACCGTCCGACCGCTGGTTGCAAGCCGCCGGCAGGCGTCGCGGAGTTCATCGCCTCCGCGGTAGGCCTCGTCGAAGCCTCGAATCGCCTCCAGGTCCATCCGCCGAAAGGCGACACAGTCCGGCCCGGCGACCACGGCCGCCACGGCGCGGTCGGAAAACGTCCTGCAGAGTACGTCGAGCAGATCGTCCTCCGGGGGGCTGGTGGCGTGAAACACCACCACGTCGCCCGCGGCGATCGCGAGGCCGAGGTTGCGGGCGGTCGGGTCGTGAGCGAGGGGTTCGTGGGCCACCTTCACGCGACCTGCCGAGCCCGGCGAAGACGGCGAGAACAGTCCCAGCGGACCACGGATGATGAGGCAACCCTCGCGTGGAGGCCCGGAGAGCGATGCGAGCCGATCAAGGTGCTCGACGACCGCCGTATCATCGTCCACGGAGGCGAGGATCACGACGCTGAAACTCGCCGGCGGGTCGTCGTTCATGCCCGCACCCTCATGAACCAGCGGGACAGGAAAAACACCGGAACGAGTGAAACGCAGCGTTGAAGCCCTGTGATGGCCCGGCCGCGGCATTGTCGGCGGCCGACTCGCGCTGCTATGACCCACACCGCGGCGAGGGACACGACAGCGGCGAGGGACACGACATCGATGGGCGGCAATCGTCTCGGCTTCGACCTTCAGCATACGCACCTGCAACCGCAGGAGGCAACGCTGCTCTATGCGCTCGTGCAGGCCACGAAGCCCCGTCACCTGTTCGAGGTGGGAAGTTATCAGGGTGGCTCCGCCCGCATCATCGCGGAGGCGTTGATCGACGCCGGGCAGCCGACCACGCCCACAACCTTCTTCATGATCGATCCCGAACCTCGGATCTCACCCATCCACGCCGCATTCCTCGCCGACAAGGCGACCATCATCGCCGCGGGATCGCCCGATGCCTATCAGACGCTGCCCCGCGTCGCCGAGGGGTTCACCTTCGCGTTCATTGATGGCGACCACGCCGAGTCCGCCGTGCATGCCGACCTCGTCGCCGCCCTGCCACTCCTGGCTCCGGGCGCCATCGTGCTCTGCCACGACGCCGCCTACGGACCGACCAGGCGAGGCATCGACCGTGCCGTTCTCGACGGTGGCTTCATCGACTGCGGCGATCTCGTGGCCAGCCCCGTCTGGACCGACCAGTTCGAGGATGGCGAGCGGGTGTTTTGGGGGGGCCTGCGGATGCTCCGCCGGGCCGGGTAGGAGCCGCCGACGCGGAGAAGACGCCCAGCAAACTTGGGTAGGTACGGCAAGGTCGCGGGAATACGGCTGCCATTGCCGCCGCCAGCCAGCCCCGGGTACATCTCCCCGCGCACCCCCCCAGCCGGAACACAGCGGTCACGCGTGATGCTGATCAGCGTCGTCATCAACACGTTCAACCGGGCGACGAGCCTTCCCCGGACGCTGGCGGCTCTCCGCCAGCAGCGGTACCACGACTTCGAGGTCGTGGTGGTCAATGGACCGTCCACCGATGGCACGGCCGCCCTCCTCGCGGCCTGGCAGGATGCCTGCGTGATCCGCCGCTGCCCCGAGATCAACATCTCGATGAGCCGCAACGTCGGCATCGCCGCTGCCGCGGGCGACGTCGTCGCCTTCATCGACGACGACGCCATCCCCGAACCCGACTGGCTGGAAAAGCTCGCCGAACCCTATGCCGACCCGCAGGTTGCCGGCGTCGGCGGCATCGTCTGGGATCACACGGGCGTCCGGCACCAGTACCGCTTCTCGCTCTGCGACCGCCTCGGCCGCACGCACTTCACCGGCGAGCAGCCCGACTACCGCTCGATCACCGCGGGTGCCGAACGGTTCGTCTACCTCCAGGGAACCAACTCTTCGTTTCGCCGCGACGTGCTTGCCGCGATCGGCGGCTTCGACGAGGAGATCGAGTACTTCCACGACGAGACCGACGTGGCGGCAAGGATCAACGACCTCGGCCTGCTCCTCGTGCCGCTGCCCGACGGTGCCGTGCACCACAAATACCTTGCGTCGCATCTCCGCACCACCGGGCGGATCGTGCTCGAGCCGTACCCCAACGTGAAGAACTCCTGGTACTTCGCCCTCCTGCACGGCCGCGACCGGCATCCCTGGGACGCCATCCACTCCCACCTGGTGGCCTACACCGCGGGCGTGGCCGGCCACGCCACCGGCGCATTGCGGGATGGGATGATGACGAAGCAGCAGTTCGACTACTTCATGCAGCGTGTCACCGAGGGCCAGCAGCGCGGGCTCGAACTCGGCCGGGCCGGCCGCCGCCGGCTCGGTTCGATCCCTGCCGCGGACCGATCACGGTTCAAGCCGTTTCCGACCGTCCGCCCCGAGGGCCGAAGGCTGACGCTCTGCTTCGTCAGCAACGAGTATCCGCCCGACGATTTCGGGGGCATCGGCCGCTATACCTGCGACCTGGCTGAATCGCTCGCCGCCGCCGGCCACCAGGTGCACGTCATCACCCGCTCGCCCGACCACGACCGCATCGACTGGGAGCAGGGCCCGTGGGTGCACCGGGTCCAGCCCCGCGCGGGAGGCATCGCCGCCGACGACGCGGCCACGTTCGAAGCGGCTCCAAACCTGATCCACTGCGCCCGCATCCACGACGAGGTGCTCCGGCTCAATCGCCGCTTCCCGCTCGACCTCGTCAGCGCACCGCTCTGGAATGTGGAGGGGCTCCTCTGCCAGCTCGACGACCGGCTGCCGGTGGCGCTCACCCTGATGACCAGCCGCAAGACCGTCGGGGAGATCGACCCGACGCTGGCCATCGGCGAGACCTGGCGACAGCAGCTGGCGCTGGAACGGCAGGCCGTGCGGACGGCCACCCACATCCACGCGATCAGCCACGCGATCCTCGAGAAGACGCTCCACGACCACGGCCCGTCCGCCGCCGAGGCGGCCGTCTGCCACCTCGGCGTCCGCGATCCCCGCGACCGCTTCGCACGATCGCGACCGGACGACGACGGCGAGGTTCGGATCCTCTGCGTGGGCCGGCTCGAAGCCCGCAAGGGCACCGACGTCTTGCTCGCCGCGGCCGAGCGCGTCTGCGGCACCGATCGCCGGGCGCGGTTCGTGCTCGTGGGCAAGGATGCCGGGGGCCACGGCATGACCTCATACGCGAAAGACTTCAGCCGGCGGGCGGCGGGGCTCGTGGCCGACCGCCGCGTCATCTTCGAGGGTGCGGTGTCGGACGATGCGCTCCAGCAACACTACGCCGACGCCGATCTCTTCGTGCTGCCATCGCGGTTCGAGAGCTTCGGCCTCGTGCTCCTCGAGGCGATGGCGTTCGGCCTGCCGCTCGTGGCGTCTGCGATCGGCGGCATCACGGAGATCGTGGACGACACGGTCGGTATGCTCGTCGAGCCCGGCAGCGTCGAGTCGCTCGCCGGAGCGCTCGCCCGGCTCTGCGACGACGCGGCGTTGCGGAGGCGGCTTGGCGCGGAGGCCAGGGCCCGCTTCGCAGACCGATGGTCGATCGAGGCGGCCGCCAGGCGGACCGCGGCGACGTATGCCGATTTTGCCGAAGGCTGCCGCGACCGCGTCCGGCAGGCCGACGACGGTTTCGCCCGCGAGCGGCTCATCGAGAGGCTGGCCGGGCTGGCCACGGAGGAAGCCGCGCTTCTCGCGCTCGACACCAGGCTCGCCCATGCGATCCTCGATCCCGCCCGCAGCATCGACATCGCCACGCCGGTTCTCGCCGCCTGGTATCGTTCCGACGGCACGTTCATCCGCAAGGTGTTTGCCGCGATCCTCGGCCGCGAGGCCGATGCCGAAGCGACCGCGTACTTCACCGGCATGCTCCGCCGCGGCGACAGCCGGCGCGACGTGGTCGCCCACATCGCGACCTCCCCGGAGGCCAAGAGCCTCGGCGTGACCGACGAATGGCTCAGGCTGCTCCCGGAGACCGACACGCTCGAACGGCGGCCGCACATCTTTCGGATCTGGTCGATCACGCAGCAGGTGCCGAGGCTCTTGGGCTCCAACGGGCTCATCCGGCAGGAGCTCCGCCGCCAGCGCCGCCGCCGCAAAGCGAGCCGCGAGCAACGCCGCGCCGCCTGACGAGCCGTGCAGCGGGTATGATCCGCGGCATCATGCGCCCCCGCCTGGCCGTCACCCTCCTTGCCGCTTGGATCATCCCGATCATGCCGCTTGCTGCCGTTGCCAATCCGCTGCTCGAGCCTTGGGCAGGCCCCTTCGGGGGCGTGCCCGCGTTTGATCGCGTGCGGGTCACCGACTTCGAGCCGGCGCTCGAGACGGCGATGGCGGAGCAGCTTGCAGCGATCGACCAGATCGCTGCCAGCACCGCCCCGCCCACGTTCGACAACACGATCGCGGCCTCCGAGCGGTCGTCGCGGACGCTCGATCGCGTGCTCGCGGTCTACGGGGTCGCCGGCAGCAACCTCAGCGATGCAGCCTTCCAGGAGGTCGAGCGGCGGATGGCTCCGCGACTCGCCGCCTTCCAGGATCGGATCGTGCAGAACAGGGCGTTCTTCGACCGCGTGGCCAGGGTTCACGAGTCGGCGGACGCGGCGGGGCTGTCACCCGAGCAGCGCCGGGCCGCATGGCTCTTGTTCACGAACCTCGCCCGCGCGGGTGCCCGACTCGGCCCCAGCGACCAGGCCGAACTCGCCGCCATCAACGAGCAGCTCGCCGGGCTCCACACCGCTTTCGCGCAGAACGTGCTCCGTGAGGAGGATGGCTCCGCCGTCTTTCTCGATGCGGAGGGCGATCTTGCGGGCCTTCCCGAATCGGCCCGCCGTGCCGCCGCCGAGGCGGCGGAAGCCCGCGGCAGGGCCGGCGCGTGGGCGATCCCCAACACGCGATCGAGCGTGGAGCCGTTCCTGACGTTCGCCGACCGGCGCGACCTGCGGGAGAAGGTCTGGCGGATGTTCGTCGGCCGCGGCGACCAGGGGGGAGCGACCGACAACACGGAGACCGTCACCAAGATCCTCGCCCTGCGGGCTCGGCGGGCGCGGCTGCTCGGGTTCCCAACCCACGCGCACTGGCGTCTCGAGGATTCCATGGCCAAGACACCTGCGCGGGCGGTCGAGCTGATGGAGGCTGTCTGGCGACCGGCGGTGCAGCGGGTTCGCGAGGAGGTCGCCGACATGCAGGCCCTCGCCGACGCGGAGCATGCCGGCATCACCATCGCCCCCTGGGACTACCGCTACTACGCCGAGAAGGTCCGCAAGGCGAAGTACGACCTGGACGAGACCGAAGTCAGGCCCTACCTCCAGCTCGACCGGCTCCGCGACGGCATGTTCTTCGTGGCCGAGCGGCTCTTCGGGCTCACCTTCGCGCCCGTCGCCGAGGGCGTCGTGCCGGTGTTTCATCCCGACGTACGGGTCTGGGAGGTCCGCGACCGCGGCGGCGCCATCGTGGGGCTGTGGTACTTCGACCCCTACGCCCGCACCGGCAAGCGGTCGGGCGCATGGATGAGCGACTATCGCGGCCAGGAACGGCTCGACGGGCCGGTGATCCCGATCGTCTCCAACAACTGCAACTTCGTGAAGCCGCCGCCGGGCGAGCCGGCGCTCGTCAGCTGGGACGACGCCACCACGCTGTTCCACGAGTTTGGCCACGCCCTCCACGGCCTCTGCTCCGACGTCACCTACCCGTCGCTCGCCGGCACCCGCGTGGCCCGCGACTATGTGGAGCTTCCCTCGCAGGTGCTGGAGCACTGGCTCTCCACGCCTGAGGTGCTCAGCCGCTTCGCGATCCATTGCGAGACGGGCGCCCCGATTCCGGCGGCGCTCGTCGCCAAGATTCGCCGTGCCGAGACGTTCAACGCTGGCTTTCGGACGGTCGAGTTCCTCGCCAGCGCCATCGTCGACATGAAGCTCCACCTCGCCGCCGACGAGCCGATCGATCCCGCCCGCTTCGAGCGTCAGACGCTCGAGACGCTCGGCATGCCTGCGGAGATCGTGATGCGGCACCGCATCCCGCACTTCCTCCACCTCTTCGCCGATGACGGCTACTCGGCCGGCTACTACAGCTACCTCTGGGCCGACACGCTCACCGCCGACGCCTGGGAGGCCTTCACCGAGGCTGACGGACCGTGGGACGCCGCGGTTGCAGAGCGGCTGCGCCGACACATCTTCTCGGCGGGCAACACGGTGGATCCGGAGGTCGGCTACCGCGCATTCCGCGGCCGCGATGCCACGATCGACGCGCTGATGCGGAAGCGGGGCTTCGCGCCGCCGCGGTGACGGGTGGAAGCCTGCGCTAGTGGGGCATGCATCGGCGTCGTGGCAGGCCAGGTAAGCCGGCAGTCGGCGGAGGCCAACTTCCCGCTTTGCCCGGTTTGCCGTGGCAGGCGACGCGTCGCCGAATCGCAGCCGGTAGCCTCCACCGCAGCGTCCGCGGCAGCCGATGGTTCTGATGTCCGACCTGACAGCTGCTTCGGGCCCCCATGCGCGCCGCACGATCGATCCCGCCGCCGTACCCGTTTGCCGCGTTCATCGGTGCGGCCCTGCTGGCGTGCGCCGGCCCCGCTCTGGCGACCGACCTTGCCGCGCCGCTGTCCGCCCCGGGGATCATGCTCGAGTCCGACCAGCCGGTGCCGGCGACGATCTCGCCGACGGCCGGACTTCCCGCCCCGCGGACGCTCGCGGAGTTCGTGCTGCTCGCTGAGCGGAGCCATCCACGGCTCGTGGCGGCCCGGGCGGCAATCGAGGCCGCCCGTGGCCAGGCGGTGCAGGCGCGGCTCTATCCGAATCCGGTGATCGCGGGAGCGTCGCCACAGATCGCGGGGCCGGAGAGCCAGTGGAACGGATTCGTGACCCAGGATCTCGTCACGGCTGGGAAGTTGCGGTTGTCGCAGCAGGCCGCGCTGCGCAAGGTGCAGCAGGCGGAATACGACCTCATCCGGGCCCGGTTCGACGTCCTTCGAGAGGTCCGTCAAACCTACTACGCGTTGCTCGTGTCCCAACGGCGGGTGGAAATCTACCGGCTGCTGTTCGACATCGCGAAGCGGTCGTACGACATCGGCACAGCGCTGGCGGAAGCGGGCGAAGGGACGAAGGCCGACGTACTCTTCTGGAGCATCGAGAGGGATCGCGCGGAGGTGCGGCTCATCAACTCGTCGGTCTACGTGGAAACGGGGCGACGACAGCTCGCCGCCGCGATCGGCTTGCCCCGTGCCGACGTGGGGGAGATCGAGGCCGACCTGTTCCAGAAGATCCCCTGGTTCGACCTCAAGACGCTCCAGGAGGAAATCGTCCGCGCCAACGCGAGGCCCCGGGCAGCCGAGGCAAAGGTCGCCCAGGCTCAGTGGGCGCTGGAGCGGGCCGTCGTCCAGCCGATTCCCAACATCAACGTGCTCGGCGGCTACCAGCGGCAGGTCGGGCCGGCCCAGGAGCAGGGGCTGGTCCAGGTGATGATGCAGGTGCCGATCTTCGACCGCAACCAGGGCAACATCCGCACCGCGCGGGCCGACATCGCCAGTTCCCGCGCCGACCTGCGGACGATCGAACTCGACCTCGCCACCCAGGCGGCTCAGGCGGTCGCCACCTACCGCGTGGCCCAGCGTCAGGCCGACTGGTACGAGCAGTCGATCCTGCCCAAGGCGCGGGAAACGCTGGAACTCACGCAGCAGCTCTATGCCCGTGGTGAGGTGACGTTCCTGAGCCTTCTTCAGGCGCAGAAAATCCTCACCGAGACGGAGCTGGCATTCGTGGAGGCCCAGTCCGACCGATGGACGGGTGCTGTCGCGATCGCCGACCTCCTCCAGCTGGAGCAGTTTCCGCCGACGGGCGACGCACCCGCCGTCGTGGCCCCGCCGCCGGGCGGCCCCGAGGCGCTTCCGCCGCGGGATCCCAACGCGGGACCCCCACCGATCGCCGAACCGGTCGCACGACCGGCTCCGGTCCCGCTGCCGACCCCATAGATCCCGTCGTCCGACGAGAAGCCCTCACTCGCGGTTCGCCCCTGCCGCCGCCGACCGATAGCATTGCCGACACCCCTGACTTCTCCATGAACACCCAAGGCCACGACACACCGCCGCCACCGCACCCACGCCGACCTGCGGGGCGGTCGTCTGCCCTGGCGTCGCTGCGGCGCGGCCTGCCGGGCGTCTTGGTGCTCGCGCTCGGCGGCCTCGCCTGGTGGTGGCTTGCCACCCACCACTTCACCGGCGGAGATCACGAACAGGCTCCGACCGCTGGCGAAGCCGCTGCCACGGGACAGGCCGGCTTTGTACGCCTCCCTGCGGCCGCAGCGGCAGGTGAGATTGGGATGGCGGCCGTCGAGCGGCGACCCATGCGGTCGCACCTCACGGTGCCCGGCCGGCTCGACTACGACGCCCGCAGCCGCATCGACTACGACTCGCCAGTCGATGGCATCGTCTCCCGCATCTCGGTGGCGATCCGGCAGAAAGTCGGCCGAGGCGACTCGCTCGCGGAGATTTCGAGCACGGAAGTGGGCGTGGCCCGCGACGAGGTGATGAAGCGGGAGGCCGATCGCGAGATCGCCCGCAAGGCGGCCGACTGGACGGCCACGATCGGCGATAACGTGCAGTCGCTCCTCGGGATGCTGGAGGGTCATCCGCCGCTGGAGGGCGTCGAGCAGGAGTTCGCCGGACGCGTCCTTGGCGACTACCGCGAAAAAATCCTGGGCGCCTACTCCAGGCTTGTGTATGTCGAGAAGGTCAACGCCGGCACCAGGTCGCTCGGCGACGGCGGAGTGCTCTCGGGCCGGATCGTGGAGGAGCGGACCAGCAACCTCGAGGTGGCGCGGGCGAGTTTCGCGGCTGCCTGCGAGAGCGCGAAGTTCGACACGCTCCAGGAACAGGGACGGGCCAAGGCCGCGCTCGAACAGTCCGAACGGCTCCTGCGGGTGTCGCAGGAAAACCTGCGAAACCTCGTGGGCGGCCGGCTCGAGCCCGGCACGCCCGACGCGCTGGATGACGACGACGGCTCGTCGAGCGATGCCGGCATCAGTGCCATCTCGCTGCGGACGCCGTTTGACGGGATCGTGGAGGAGATCTTCGTGAGCCGCGGTGAACGCGTGAAGGGGGGCGATCGGATGTTCGTCGTCGCCGACACCCGCCGACTCTGGGTCCGGGCGCAGGTCCACGAAAAGCAGTGGACCACGGTCGAGGTCGCCGAGGGGCAGGAAGTTGGCGTGTCCGTGCCGGGCGCCGACGAGCACCGCACGACCGCGACGATCAACCACATCGGCGCCACGGTCGATGCGGCGAGCCGCAGCGTGCCGATCGTCGCCGACCTGGTCAATGACGACGCCCACTTCAAGCCGGGGATGTTCGTCTGGGTCGAACTGCCGCAGGGGGAGGTCCGCCACGCTCCGGCCGTGCCGGCATCGGCCGTGATGCGGCACGAGGGAAAAGCGTTCGTCTTCGTTCCAGCCGAGGGGGGCTTCCGCCGGCTGGACGTCGAGACCGGCATCGAAACCGATGATTTCATCGAGGTGACCCGCGGGCTCGAACAGGGCCAGCAGGTCGTGTCCCGCGGGGCCTTCCTGCTCAAGAGCGAGATGCTGCTCGAGGACGAGGGCTGACGTCGGCGGTTCGGGCGAGTCCCGCGCGGAGGATCTGGCGTGCTCACGGGCGTAATCGAGTGGTCGCTGACGAATCGGGCGCTCGTGATCGCGCTGTTCGTGTTGATGGCGCTCGGGGGCCTCTACGCCGCCACCCAGATTCCGGTCGACGCGGTTCCCGACCTCGTCAACGTGCAGGTGCAGGTGGTGACCGAAGCAGGCACCCTGCCGCCGCTCGAGGTGGAGCGGCTGATCACCTACCCGGTGGAGCTCGCCATGAGCGGGCTCCCCGACGTCGAGGAGCTCCGCAGCATCTCACGACTCGGCATCTCGCTGGTCACGATCGTCTTTCGGGAGCACACCGACATCATGCGGGCCCGGCAGCTCGTGGCGGAGCGGCTGCCGGCCGCCCGCGGCGGCATCTCGCTGCCCGACGCCGACCCGCAGATCGGCACGCTCTCGACCGCGCTCGGTGAGATCCTTCAGTTCGAGCTCCGGGGGCCGCAGCGAAGCCTGATGGATCTCCGTAGCATCCTGGAATGGGACGTCGCACCGGTGATGCGGACGGTGCCCGGCGTGACCGACATCAACAGCCATGGCGGCTACGCGAAGAGTTACGAGGTCCAAGTAGACCCCGATCGCATGTCGTCGCACGGCATCTCGCTGGACGAGGTGCTCACCGCCCTCGACCGTAACAACACGAGCACCGGCGGCGGCTACGTCGTCAAGAACGGCGAGCAGCGGTTCATCCGCGGCGAGTCGCTCCTCCGCAGCATCGATGACATCGAGCGGGTGGTGGTCCGCAGCCCCGCGGGGGGCGTGCCGATCCTGATCCGCGACATCGGCAGCGTGCGGATCGGCGCCCTCACCCGGCAGGGGGCCGTGACTCGCGACGGCCGCGGCGAGGCGGTGACGGGGATGGTGATGATGGTCCGTGGCGAGAACAGCCGCCGCGTCGTCACGGCGGCCAAGGAGAAGCTCGAACTCGTCCGCCAGACCCTGCCCCCCGACGTCCAGCTCGAGATCCTCTACGACCGCTCCGATCTGATCGCCCGCACGCTCGACACGGTGCTCCACAACCTCGCCGAGGGCGGCCTGCTCGTGATCGCCGTGCTCCTGGTCCTGCTTGGCAACGTGCGGGCCGGGCTGATCGTCTCGCTGGCGATCCCGCTTTCGATGCTCTTCGCGGCCAACCTCATGTGGGCCGTGGGCATCCCCGCGAGCCTGATGAGCCTCGGCGCGATCGATTTCGGCCTCGTGGTCGACAGCTCCGTGATCATGGTGGAGAACTGCGTCCGCCGCCTGGGGCTTGCGCCGCCGACCACCTCCAAGCTCGAGATCGTCCGCGACGCCGCGGTCGAAGTCCGCGGCCCGACGATGTTCGGCGAGCTGATCATCGCCATCGTCTACCTGCCGATCCTGTTCCTGGAGGGGACGGAGGGCAAGCTCTTTCGGCCGATGGCGCTGACGGTGCTGTTTGCGCTGCTCGGGTCGCTGGTGATCTCGCTGACGCTGATGCCGGTGCTCGCAGCGACGGTGCTCTCTCGGGAGGAGGAGCACGAGCCGCTGATCATGCGGATCTTCCACCGCCTCTACCAGCCGCTCGCCCGCCTCGCCGTCTACCACCCCGTGGTCGTCTCGCTGGTCGCCGCCGGCCTGGTGGCCGCCAGCGTTCCGGTGGCGCTCAACCTGGGCGCCGAGTTCATGCCGCGGCTCGACGAGGGCGACCTGCTGGTGGAGGTCAACCGCCTGCCGAGCGCCACCCTCGAAGACTCGATCCCGCTGACGACGCGGGTCGAGCAGGTGCTCGGCGGGTTTCCCGAGGTGAAGACCGTGTTCTGCAAGACGGGGCGGCCCGAGATCGCCAACGACATCATGGGGGTGCAGCAGACCGACGTCTGGGTGATGCTCAAGCCTCATGCCGAGTGGCCGGCCGGCGTGACTCGGGATCAGCTCGTGGAGCGGATGTCGGCATCGCTGACCGCCGCGGTTCCGGGGGCCAACTTCGGCTTCAGCCAGCCGATCGAGATGCGAGTCGACGAACTCGTGGCGGGCGTGAAGGCGGACGTCGCGGTGCTGATCTACGGAGACGACCTCGACAGGCTGGGGGATCTCGGCAAACAGATCGAGGGCGTGCTCCAGGGCATCCGCGGATCGGCCGACGTGCGGGCCGACTGGCAGGCCAATGTGCAGACGATGCAGATCGATGCCCGGCCCGACCAACTGGCTCGCCATGCCATCGATGGCATCGAAGTGATGCGGACGGTGTCGGCCATGGGTGGCATCCAAACCGGCGTCATCTACGAGGGGCGGCCCCGCTATCCCCTGGTGGTGAAATTCCCGCCCGAGTGGCGCGAGAACGCCGAGCGCCTGCCGCAGATCCCGGTCGGGGCGACGGGGGGACGGCCGGTGCCGCTCGGCGAACTCGCCGATATCACGAGGGCCGAGAGCCCGCCGTCCGTCGAGCATGAAAACTCGCGACGTCGCACGTTCGTATCGGCGAATGTCCGCGGTCGCGACGTAGCCAGCTTCGTCCAGGAGGCGCAGAGGGCCATCGCGAAGCAGGTTCGACTTCCAACCGGCTACACATTGCGGTGGGGAGGCGATTTCGAAAACCTGCTCTCCGCCAGCCGCCGACTGATGCTGATCACGCCCGTGGTCCTGGGGTTGATCGCCCTGCTGCTCTACACCAGTTTCAAGTCGCTCCGACTGGCATCGCTCATCTTCTTCGCGGTGCCGGTGGCGGCGTCTGGCGGCATCGCAGCGCTCGCGTTGCGGGGGATGCCGTTTTCGATCGCGGCCGGCGTCGGTTTCGTGGCCCTCTTTGGCGTGGCGGTACTCAATGGGTTGGTATGGGTCGCCGGGGCGGAGCATGCGAGGCAGGGCGGACTCGCGCCGCGAGAGGCGGCGATCACCACCGCCGAGGTTCGCATCCGGCCGGTGCTGATGACGGCGCTCGTGGCAAGCCTCGGCTTCCTTCCCATGGCGATGGCGACGAGCGCCGGTGCGGAAATTCAGCGGCCGCTGGCCACCGTGGTGATCGGCGGCATTGTCACGTCGACGCTCCTGACGGCCTTCGTGGTGCCAGCAATCTACCCGTGGTTTGTGCCACGATCGCCGGTTTGGCAGACTCCACCGGCGTGACCTTTTCCTTTCTGCGCAGGCGTGCCCCCGATGACTCTTCGCGAATTCCAGCAGTTGATCCGTGCCATGTATCACGACAAGGACGCTTCACGCGGCGTGGAGGGTACGTTCATGTGGCTGACGGAGGAGATCGGCGAACTGGCCACGGCACTCCGCAGCGGTACCCATGAGGAGCGGACGC
>JBBAVQ010000036.1:0-2731 GCA_040397625.1 Pirellulales bacterium
GAGATCCACGACTACTGCCGCGGCGACGTGCTCGACACGTATTTTGTGTTTCTGCGGTCGCGGGTGCTCGCCGGCGACATCGATCTCAAGCGGGAGCACGCGCTCATTGAG
This sequence comes from Pirellulales bacterium, assembly GCA_040397625.1. Taxonomy (GTDB): domain Bacteria; phylum Planctomycetota; class Planctomycetia; order Pirellulales; family UBA1268; genus QWPN01. Next base: position 112 of record JBBAVQ010000036.1, read on the forward strand.
CATGCCCGGAAGTGGATCGAGTCGAAGGCCGAAGAATGCCCGGGCCTTGCCCGCTACCTCGCCGCCTGGGGCGACTGGCAGAGCCCGTTCTGACGGACGGACGACCACCGGGCGCGCGGCGAGGACACGACCGGTGGGCACGTCGCGGAAGGCGACGGTGACAGGAGTGAAGAGCCCCGCTCCCACCACACGCCACGGATTGCCTGGGCGAGGCTGCTGGCGCGGGTGGGCGAGGAGTTTCCGCTCGAGTGCCCCAACTGCGGCGAACTCGTGCGCGCACACGACGATCGCGATGCGATACAGGCGTCGCCCGCCGAGATGCCGGTGATCGACATCCACAGTCTCTGAACCGCCGGACGCCCCGCATCAACGAAGCCACGAGGAGGCGGCACTCGCTGAAGTCGACCCTTCCGGCGCAGGTGAGCATTCATCTGGCGCCAGCGTGAGGAGAGCTCACCGGAGCCGGTCGGACAGTGGTACCGCCGTGGCTGCGTCGAACCGGGAAGGCACACAGGTTGAAAACCTGTGCTACGGGAGCGGCGAAGGACACGATGACCGAGACGAACGTCCAGCGAGAGGGCGTGGGCAGCCCCGAGCCACACGAACGCCTTCAGTTCACGTCAGACCCGATGCTCGTGAAAGGTCACTCGCTGATCGCTTCCTTGACGAGCTGCACGAAGTGGTGGACCCGCGACGAGCCGACCAGTTCCTGCACCTTCTTCTCGGCCGCCTTCTTGTCGGCGTATTCGAAGAGAGCGAGTCGCTTCATGCCGGAGTTGAAGACGCCCCAGTAGGCCTTCATCCGGGCTTCCTTGGCCACCTTCTTACGAGCAGGCTTCTTCTCGGCGGGCTTCTTCGGCTCCTTCGCCTTCTTCTCCTTGGCGGCCTTCGGAGCCTTCTCCTTCGAAGCCGACTTGGTCTTGCCTCGGGCCTCGGCCGCGTCGGCCTGGGCGCGAAGTTCCTTGCGATTCACGACTTTCCGTGCCATGTCTCGGTCGCCGTCCTTCCGTCAGTGGGGAAATGCCTGCACGAGGCCGGCAGTATACCGTTTCCGGAAGCCTCTGCAGGGGCCGTCTATACTTTGCCAGCATCATGTCGATCGCCGCCCCGGACGTGCCGCTCGCCTCGCCGTTTGCCGCCTACCGCGGCCTCGACGATGCCCTGCTCGCAGAGCGGATCGAGGCCGTCCGCCGACGAATGGGCTCCCGCCTGGTGATCCTCGGCCACCACTACCAGCAGGACGGCGTGATCGCCCACGCCGACTACCAGGGCGACAGCTATCAGCTCTCGAAGTCGGCTGCCGACCGGGCCGACTGCGAGGCGATCGCCTTCTGCGGCGTCCACTTCATGGCCGAGACGGCCGACATCCTGGCCAACCGTCCTGAGAAGGTCGCGGCCCGCGGCGGCCGGCGGGTGACGGTCGTGCTCCCCGACATGGCCGCCGGCTGCTCGATGGCCGACATGGCCGCGATCGAGCAGGTGGAAGACGCCTGGGCCGACCTCGGCAGGGTGATCGACACCGCCGACATCACGCCCGTCACCTACATCAACTCAGCTGCGAGCCTCAAGGCCTTCTGCGGTCGCCACGGCGGCATCGTCTGCACGTCGAGCAACGCCCGGGCCGTGCTCGACTGGGCGTTTGCCCGCACCAAGCGGGTGCTCTTCTTTCCCGACCAGCACCTCGGCCGCAACACGGCCCGCGCCATGGGCATCCCGCTCGACGAGATGGCTCTGTGGAACCCGCACGATTCCGCCCTCGGCGGCAATCCCCGAGAGCAGATCGAAAAGAGCCGCGTGATCCTCTGGCAGGGCCACTGCAGCGTGCACGCGATGTTCAAGCCCGAGCACGTCGATGCGATGCGGGCGAACCTGCCGGGGGTGAAGATCCTCGTCCACCCCGAGTGCTCGATGGAGGTGGTCGACAAGGCCGATCTGACGGGCTCGACGAGCTACATCCTCGGGCAGGTCGAGAAGGCCCCGCCGGGCACCACCTGGGCGATCGGCACGGAACTGCATCTCGTGAAACGGCTCGAGCAGAACCATCCGGAGCAGACGATCCGGTTTCTCTCGCCGGTGGTCTGCATGTGCGCGACGATGTATCGCATCGATCTCGCCCATCTCTGCTGGAGCCTCGAGCACCTCGAGCGGGGCAAGCCCGTCAACGTGATCCGCGTGGACGACGAGACGGCGAAGTGGGCCGTGACGGCCCTGGAGCGGATGCTCGCGGTGAAGTAGGCCAGACGGTCGCTCGTCGGCTCGGGGTTGCCCATGCCCCGTCTTCTTCCCGTAGCACAGGTCTTCAACCTGTGTTCTTCGCAGTCCAGGTTCTCAATCCCTCTCGCAACATGCTCAGCTTGAAACCCTGAGCTACGAATCAGCGGGGCATTGTATGGCCGTTCGTCCAAGCCCAACGCCGTGAGGCGTGGGGCGAACCGCCATGAGGCGCTGCGTCCAGTGGGGGATGCCCGCGGCCTTACGGCCGGTCGGCTTCCACGGCTGTGTTCTTCGCAGTCCAGGTTCTCAATCCCTCTCGCAGCATGCTCAGGTTGAAACCCTGAGCTACGAATCAGCGGGGCGTTGTATGGCCGTTCGTCCAAGCCCAACGCCGTGAGGCGTGGGG
>JBBAVQ010000036.1:2831-16367 GCA_040397625.1 Pirellulales bacterium
GCCCGCGGCCTTACGGCCGGTCGGCTTCCACGGCTGTCGTCAGCCTTCCGCGGCGTATTCGTCGAGCAGACTCTCGATCCGCGCGAACACGTCGGCCATCTGGTCGGCGTCGGGGAGCAGCGTGACGCGGAAGTGATCGCGGTAGGGGACGTTGAAGCTCGAGCCCGGCGCCACGAGCACGTGCTTCCGCTCCAGGAGATCCAGCGCGAACTTCCGGTCGTCGAAGGCCTCATGGCCACCGGGCAGACGCTCGGCATGCACGCGGATGAAGGCATACATCGCTCCCTGCGGCGGTAGCACCGAGAGCCAGCGGCTGCCCGCTACGGCGCCGAGCATCGCCGCCCGGGTGGCGTGGAGCCTGCCGCCGGGTCGCGTAAGGTCGAAGATCGACTGATGGCCGCCAAGCGCCGTCTGCACCGCAAACTGGCCCGGCACGTTCGAGCACAGCCGCAGGCTCGCCAGCAGTTCCACCGCCTGGATGTAGTCGCGGGCATGCTCCCGTTCGCCGGAGAAAACGAGCCAGCCCACCCGCAGGCCGCAGGCCCGGTAGACCTTGCTGAGCCCCGAGAACGTCAGGCAGAGCGTCTTCTTCACGAGCGCCGCCAGCGGCACGAACTCAGCCCCGTCGTAGAGCATCTCGTCGTAGATCTCGTCGGCGCAGAGCACGAGGTGCTGACGCTCCGCGACCTCGGCGAGGGCCTGGAGCACCTCCCGCGGGTAGACGGCGCCGGTCGGGTTGTTGGGGTTGATCAGCACCAGCGCCCGCGTGCGGTCGGTGACGAGCGCCTCGATCTCCGCCGGGTCAGGCACGAAGCCCCGCTCCGGACGGCAGGGGTAGTGCACCGCCTTGGCGCCGTGGATCACGACCGAGGCCGTCCAGAGCGGGTAGTCGGGGCTCGGCACGAGCACCTCGTCACCCGGATTGAGCAGCGCCCGCATCGCCAGCATGATCAGTTCCGACACACCATTGCCGATGAACACGTCATCAGCCGTGACGTCCATCACGCCGCGGTTCTGCTGCTGCATCACCACGGCCTCGCGGGCCGGGAAGATCCCCTTCTGGTGCGAGTAGGGATCTGCCTGGTGGAGGTTTTCCACGACGGCGACCCGCATCGACCCCGGCATCCGGAAGCCGAAGGCCCCGGGGTTGCCGATGTTGAGCTTCACGATCTCGTGACCCTCGCGCTCAAGCTGCTCGGCGCGGCGGGCGAGCGCTCCGCGGATCTCGTACTTGACGTCGTGGAGATGTTCGGAAGCTCGGAGCGGGCGGAGCGTCATGGGATGGACGAAGCGTGCGAGAGGAACTCGGCAAAACGGCCATCCTACACTCGCACTGCAGGAGGACCCACGCCCCACGGCAGCGGGCGTGGCGGCCGCTGGTTCACCCTGCGAGCGCCGCCTTCAGTGCGTCCCACGGCAGCCTCACCCAGGGCACGCTTTCTGGCAGGCCGGCGGCCGGCGGCCCTGCGGTGCCACGCGACGAGGCATCGGCCCGCTCGATGGCGCGGTCGACGGCGGAGGAGAGCCTCTCGAGCCACTCGGGCACTTCGACGCCCGAGCCGCTGGCCACGCCGAGAAACGTGTCGGCCTTGGCTTCGAACGCGGCGCCGGCGCCCTCGGGTGTGCCGGTGACGAGTTCGGCCACCGCCGGCACCACCAGGGCCTCCAGCTCGTCCTGCTCGAGCATGGTCGTGAAGGGGCGGCGGACGCGATCGGAGATGCTCGCCAGTCGCACGCTCCAGTGCCCTTCGAGCTGGTCGAGGCGGCGGACGAGCCCGGCGGCGGTGTCGCGGGTTTCGTCGCGGAGCCGGGCCCGCCAGGCCTCGGCCGCGTCGCCGGCGCCCCGGCGGGCGAGCACGCGGTGGGCCATGCCGACCGGCCGGAGCGTCCAGGCGATGCGGTCGTGCTCCGCCTTCACGCGAAGGTAGTCGAGGAGAATGTGAAGGCACTCGCCGCGATCCGATTGCGTGGTGGTCGAGTTCCAATCTCGGTACTCGGCGTGATTCTCAGCGATGCTCTCGAGCACGAGCCGCAGCCGCGTGGCTGCCTGCTTCATCGGCAGAGCCCCGGAGGCGAGGTCTTCGATCAGCCGCCGCGGATGGCGGGCAGCGGGCGGGGCAGGCTCGCCGGAGTCGATGTCGCGGTCAACGAGCTGCTCGAGCCAGTTTCGCACGCCGCCGCGGAGGATGCCCCGCAGCGACGAGGGCGCGAGGAGGTGCTGGGTGAACAGGCCCTGGCCGTAGCGCTCCACGAACTCGCGGGTAGCGGCAAACGCCTTGTCGTCGCGGACCCGCTCGAGCACCGAGAGCCGCAGCTGGCGGGCGTGCGTCATCCAGGTCTCGAGCAGCTTGGGCACGAGCAGGGCGAGGCCGTCGAGGATGCGTGCCGTTCGCGTGGCATCGTCGGGATCCCCATCGCCGCTGCTCTCGACGATCCGTTCGACGAGCGCCGTCGTCCCGGCCTCGAAGACGCGGTCGAACTCGCTGACGCTCGCCCCGCCCGGCGGCCGCCGGCTCTCGAGTGCCTTGGCGAGTTGCACCACCGTGATCGCCTGCTGGACCAGCCCGAGCCGGGGCAGGCTGGCGGCCATCCGTTCGAGAAGCCGTTCGCGGGTGCGTGCCTTGACGATCCGGTCGGCGCGGCCGCCGCGGGCAAGCGGCACGTAGAGCACCGGCCGGCCGACGAGCCGTTCGCAGACGGTGTCGGTCCGCGCGGTCGCGTCGGCGGAATCGCCGCGGAGGAAGGCCGCGATCATGCCGCCGATCGAACCCGGGCTTGCGATCTCCGTGCCCGGCGTCCCGAGGTGGAGCCGGGCCGAGAGGATCCAGAGCGTCTCGCCCGCCTGCACGGCAGCATCGACAAGCCGCTCCGCCGCCGCATCCCGCTGCCAGCGGAGGCGGTCGAACTCCGTGGGCGACATGCCCGGCGGTGGCTCCTGGTCGCGAAGCGCCACGAGCGTGGCGGCGCGAACGAGCGTTCGCCTCAGCCGGCGGAGGGTCTGGCTCCAGCCGGTGACGGCGTCGAGCTCCTCAGGATCGGCGGCGGTGCCGTCGGCGGCATCGCCCGTGCACCAGGCAACGACGGCCTCGCGATAGAGCCGCAGCACGCCGCGGAGGAGTTCGGCGGCGTCTTCGACGGTCGCCAGCGCGTCGAGCGATCCGCCGCCGGGACCATCGACGTCGATCATGCCCCCCTCGACGCCGTCGTCGGCGGAGTCGCGCCAGACCATTGTCTCGTAGGCGGCGGCAACCCGCTCTTCGCCGTCGGCCTGATCGTCGTCGTCGTCGCCGTCAGCCTCCGGCCGCTCACCCATGATCGGGGCCACGGCCGTGGCGATGATCACATCGACCACCGTCGAGGTGTTTGCCTCCACGAGTTCGAGGAATCGGCGAACCCGGCCGCGGGCCGCCGGCGACCGGTCGGTGGTGGCCTGGCCCACCCAGCGGGTTGCGGCGGCGAGCCACGCCTGACCGCTTCGTTCGATGGCCGGGCCTTCCAGGAGCGATGCCCAGTGCACAAGCAGCCCTGCGGCGCCGTCGAGATCGCCCTCGTCGAGCAGGGCGTCGGCCGCCTGGGCGTGGCTGCGCGGTGACGAAAACGCCGCGACCTCCTGCTTCCAGAACCCGGGCGGAGGCGGGGCTGGTGCCGTTTCGTGGCGGCGGCCGAGGGCGGCGATCACGTCGCGGGCCGAATCGACGCATTCGCGGCCCGAGAGATGCGGCACGCCGGAGACGGTGGTCGTGGCGAACGTGTCCCACCAGGCTGCGAGCCGCTCGAGCCGGGAGGCGGCGCGCTCGGCTGCCTGCGTGGCGCCGGCGAGACTGGCCTGCCGCCAGGCGGCGGCATAGCCCTCGATGATCGACCCGGTGGCATTCACGAGATCGTCCACGCGGGGATCGGGCAGACTCTCGCCACCGGGGTCGTGAAGGGGAAACTGGCCCGACAGGCCGAGGATGTTCCACGGATCGACCATCGCGCCGCAGCCCACCGACCGCATGAGCAGATCGGCGGCTTCGTCGAGCCGCTCGACCGCCTCGTCGGCCGCCGCCCGCCGCCAGAGCGCCTGCTGGGCCGCGACCACGCGGCTGGTGACCCGGGCGAGCATCCGTGCGCTGGCGGCCGGCACGGCGCCGGCAAGCCGCTCGGCCGCAGCCCCGCGGCCGAGGCGGGCCATCACGGCGGCGAGCGCCACATTCTCCACCTGCCGTGCCCGTCGGCCCGCGAGCATGGCATTGATGTGCCGCCGGACTCCCCCGAACGGTTGACGCACCCGTCGAGACTCCTCCTCGAGCCGCTGTCGATGGCGGGCCGGCAACGAGCCGAGCAGCCTGCGGTAGAACTCATCGCGATAGGAGGCGATGCGGGGCAGGAGTTCGGCGAGCGGCAGCGACGCCTGCAGGGCGCCCGGGCCGTGGCCCGAGAGACCGCTGGCCATCAGCATCACGCCCGCCAGCACGGCCGACGATTCCCAGCGAAACTCCGCCTCATCGATCCCGGCGGGGGCGGCCGGCCGGGCCGTGTCGGGCCACGAGAGAATGCCGTCGAGCGTGGCCTGCTGCACCACCATGCGGCGGTACATGCCGCGGTCGTCGATCCGTGACGGATCCCAGAGGCCGAAGAGATAGTTGGGCCGGCTTGCCGCGGGATGCAGGAAGTCGAATGCCCGGGGGTCGATGGCGAGCTCCTCGAGTGCGTCGAGGTCGAAGTCGGCCTGCCGCAGGAGTTCCACCGGCACCTCGCCCAGGATCGAGATCGCTCCGGCAACCAGCTGGCGATAGCGGCCATGGGCCGCACCGGCGCCGGCGACGTAGAGCGGGATCGGCCGCACCCGCTCGTGCGGATACGGGGCGGAGAGGCGGCCGTTTTCCAGCACCGCCAGCGGCCGCCAGCCGACGTAGTCGTTGAGCCGGTCGATCACGCGGGTGACGGCGCCGGGTTGATCATCGTCGGGGGTGGCCTCCGCGAGCAGGCCGCGGATCGCCGCCATCACGAAGAACGGCCGCTCGACCGCCCCGGGAGGCTGATGTTCGAGGAGATCGGCGTGGAATCGGCGGTAGGCCGGCAGGATGGCGCCGAACGTCGCGTCGATGGCCCAACGGGCCTGAGCGGTGTCGCGAAACGCGGGTTCCGTCGCTGCGAGTTCGGAGAGTCGGCTACGAAGCGCCTCCGCAACCTGATCGGCGGCGGTTCGCGACTCTGCCACCGATCCGTCCGCCGCCACCGGCTCGGCGGTGGCAAAGAGTTCGTTCATCGCCCGCCAGGCAGCGGCGTCGAACGCCCCCGATGAGAAGTTGAGATAGCCCAGCAGCACCGCGGCGGCGTCTCGGGAACCGGGTGGCTTCGCGGGTGGCTGCATCGACGGGCTGGCGGGGGAGGCGGGCGGAAAAACCGTTGCAATCGCCCCCAGCGTAGCATTTTTGTGCCCCCCCGATCACGAACTATCCTTGGCCTGCCGCGTGGCACGTCGTGCGGATTTCGTCAGGACCCATCCCTCATGCACCGCTTCTTCTCCGTTGGCGTCGCGTGGTTCGCCGTGGCCGTGTTGCCTGCGGCCGTTGCCGCTGCCGGAGGCACGCTGCTGTGCGGCACCGCCGCCGACGATCTCGTGGCCGCCCGCGCGGGACTCATGCGGGAATGGGTCGTGCAGATCCCATTTGATTCCGCCGGCTGGAACCTCGAGACGGTGTCGATCGGCGACGGCCTCGTCGTCGCCACCAGCGGCGACGGCGGCGTGCATGCGGTGAGCACGGGCACCTCCCCTGGTCTGCCGCGGCCCGGCAGCGTGCTCTGGTCGAGGCACGTCGGCGAGTCGGTCGGTCGCATCCCGCTCGCGGGGAATGGAGACGAGGCGATCGCTGGTTCCAGCGCGAGGTCTTCAGCCGGGTATCCAGACTTTGATCCTCCCGGCGGTGACGAGGGCGTGGGCGAACCCCCGGTCGCATTCGCCGGCGGAGTGGTCTGGAGCGATACCACGGGCATGCTGAAGGCAACCGTGAAGGACGAGAAGCAATGGAGGCAGTTGGAGTTCGACCTTGGGTCGCCCGTGACAGGAGGCATGGTCGTTCGGGATCGGTCTGTCTTCGTCGCCACGCAGCAGGGAGAACTGTTTCGCATCGATGAACCAGACGGAGCGCCGTTCGCGTTCAAGCAGGTATGGCGAGTCACCCTGCCGTACCGGCCTGCGGCAGGGCCGCTCGTGGGTGGAGACACCGTGGCGATTTCCCTCGGCGGAGATGGAATCATGGCCTTCTCGGCGATCGATGGCCGCGAGCGGTGGCGTTCGTGTCACGCAGGCCGGCTCGTGTCGATCACGGGGAATCGCGTCTGGTGCATCGACGCCGTCGGCAGGCTCTCGAGCCTCGACCTCGCGACCGGGATGCCCGGCGAATGGATGTGCCTGGGGAGTTTCACGCTGCCGGTGGTCAATACCGTGAACGACCGGTTGATCCTCGCGTCGCCCGACGGCCTTCTCGTGTCGCTCGCACCGCGTCGCACCGTCTCGGCCGTGCCGCCTCCTGGGCCGCCGCAACCGAACTGGAAGCCGGCCGAGGAATCCACCGCGCCGGCCCCCGAGGCCGTCGACCCGGCGGGCGATAAACCGGCTGCCGAGTCCGAGTCGACGGAAACCTGACTCAGCGTTCTCGACTCGGACGCGCCGGCACGCGGCGCTTCGGGTCCTGACGCCAGGCGATCTGCAGCAGCGCGTAGAGTTCCGAGTCGTGCCGCGCGAGCCGGTGCGGATCCTGAAAGAAGCACTCGCTGGCCACGGCGAAGAACTCCACGTCGCTTTCGGCCGCGTAGTCGTCGAACGCCGTCGTGCGGCCCTCGTCGACCGCGGTCTCAAACCGCTCCTGGGCTGCCGACATCCTCTCGCGCCACACGGCGGAGTCGCGCGCGAGGAGCGGCGGCATGCCGTCGATGTCACCGTCGAGCGCATCGACGAGATGGGCGAACTCGTGGATCACCACGCTCCGTGGCCCGTCGCGGAGCCGGCCGCCGTCGAGCACTCCCGGCCACGACAGCGCCATGCTGCCTCCCGACCACGTTTCCCCGACACGCGCCTCCTTCCACTCCAGTTCGACGCCTCCGGCGAGCGGTGTCGTTCGCGGCACCAGGTAGTCGCCCGGGTAGACGAGCACCGACTTCAGCGAGTCGAACCACTCGTCGCCCAGTCCAAGGGTCACGATCGCCGCCTGTCCGGCGATGCAGATCCGCACCTCGTCGGTGATCGCGAGCCCGCCGCAGCCCTCGAACCGCTTCTCGGCGAGAAACACGGCGACCCAGCGGCGGCAGGTTTCCGCCTCGGCTGCGTCGAGCCACTGCCACGGCTTCACGCTGCGGCGGAGGATGTCGTGCCAGGCCGACGGAAAGGGCTGCTCGGCAATCGCCCGGCGACGGCGAGAGCGCAGAAAAGAGAACAGCATCGCGGCGGCCCCGCGGTGGTCGACGGGCTTACTGCGGCGGCACCGGCGACAGGGGCATCCGGCGCATGAACAGGTCGAGCGCCAGAATCAGGCAGCCGATCGAGAGCGCCACGAACGAGAGCGCGAGCATCACCGTGTCGACGTTCATGGGTGAGCGGCGCTGGGGCTGCAGGTCGTCTGCCATCCGGATCCTCGTGCTGCGTGCTGGGGTTCAGGCCTTGAGCCGCGTGGTGACCTTGTCGCCCCGTTGCACGACGCCGCGGGCGTAGGCCTTGAGGATCTCGGCCACGGCTTGATCGGGCGTCACGGTCTTCACGACCGCGCGGCCGATGTATTCCCCGCCCCGGTAGACCTCGAGCGTGTGTCCCACCTGCAGCCCGTCGTCGCTGCCGAGCGAAACCTGGATCGAGCCCGCCGCCACCGCCAGCACGTCGCCGTCGAGCGTGGGCACCCGGTCCTTGGGAAGGCTGTCGATGTTCAGGCCGCTCTGGCTGAGCAGGATGCGGGCGTTGGCGACCTGCTTCTCGAGTTGTGCCTTCCGCTCCTCGGCGATCGTCAACTGGGCCTGCGATTCGGCGAGCGCTGCGGAGAGTTCCGCCGATTTCCCGACTTGGGCGTCTACCTTCACCTGCTGGGCCTTCACCTGGGCCTGGAGATCGTCGACATTCTTCGATGCCGCGAGGAGATCCTCGCGAAGCGTGCGGACGTCGGCGACCGCCTGCTCCGTCGCGGTCTGCAGTTCTTCCTTCTTTTTCCGCAACTCCTGCAGTTCTTGCTCCTTCTGCGTGACCGCCGTCTGGAGTTTCGCGATCAGCTGGTCGCGGGACTGTTCGGACTTGGCGACCTTCTGCTGCAGCGAGGTGATCGTGGCTTCGAGTTCGGCTCGCTTGGTCGTGGCCTCCTCGATCAGAATCTTGTAGCCGGGCTGCTGGCCGGGCAGGCAGTCGGCCCGCGAGCGTTCGACCTCAGCCTTCCAGTTCACATGCGACATGTAGATGACGCCCGCGAACGTCATCAGCATGAAGCTCATGACGAAGACCGCGAACACGAAGATCTTGCCGATGATGTTCATGGATCCCTCGCCGGCGGACTCCCGTCCCCATTTTCGATCGCGGCTGATGGCCAGAGCAAGCCGCCGGCCCACTTTTGTTCGGCAGCCGGGTCGGGCCGGCTCAAGCCGGGGGGTGCGCGCCCGTTGCGGTCAGCCATTCCGACGGCTTCGCGGCCGTTTCGGCCCCGTCGCGGCGACCGTCAGGACCGCCACGACCGTCACGCACGCCCAGGCCGGCAGACTTCCCCAGCGAAGCCACGGGCTCGACCGACCGTCCCGCTGGACCGCCGCCCGCAGCGTGGCCGTCCGGCGGCGGGGGCCGCAGTGGAGGAGCCGGCCCGAGCCGTCGATGGCCGCCGAAAACCCGGTGTTGGCGGCGACCACCAGGGGCGTGCGAACCTCGACTGCCCGGAAGATCGCCGCCGCGAGGTGCATGTCGAGTTCGCTCGATCCCCAGAACCAGCCGTCGTTGGTGAGGTTCACGATGACGTCGGGGCGGTGGCCCTGTGCCGCGAGCGATCGGACGAGTCCGCGGATCGCCTCGGGCAGCGCCGTCTCGTAGCAGATCGTCGGGGCGACCTCGTAGCCGGCGATCCGCACTGCGACCGGTGCGGCGCCCGCCGACAGGCCGGCAGGCAGCGGGGTGATTCGGTAGAGCAGCGGGAAGGTCTCGGCGAGCGGCACATACTCGCCGAACATCACGGGGTGCATCTTGTCGTAGCAGGCCACCGGCCGACCCTCGGCGTCGAGGAAGAGCCCGCTGTTGAAGTGTTCGGCACCACCGGTGGCTCGCGGCGTCACGACCTGCCGATCGACACCCACCAGCCACGTGGTGCCGTACCGCATCGCGAACGTCTCGAGCGCTTCGAACCGCTGACGCTCGAGTGCCTCGCGGCAGCGGGCCTGGCGGTCGGCTGCGGAATCGCCCTCGGCGACGGGACCGAGCATTTCCTCGACGACGGCCTCGGGCAGCCGTTCGGCCGGATCGATGGTGAGCACGGGCCACCGCCACATCGTCTCGGGCCAGACGATGAGGTCGGGCCGCGCCGCCGTTCCGGTGGCGGCCAGCCCCTCGAGCGTGAGCGAGTCGTAGTGCTGGGCGACATCGATCGCCTTGTCGGGGTCGTGCTTGAGTTCCGTGTCGATGCAGCCTTGCACGAGCAGCACGTCGAGCGGCCGGTCCGTCGCCAGCGGCACCGTTGCGAGCCGCAGCGAACCGTACGCCAGGGCGAAGATCACAGCGACCGCTGCAATGCCAGCGGCCGCGAGGTGCCGCCGAGGACCGCGGTCGAGGACTGTCGTGCCGGCGGCCGCGACCGCCATCACCAGGCCGCTGACGCCCACCGCCCCGAAGGCGTCGGCAAGTTGGATCAACGCGGTCCAGCGCCACTGCGTGTGGCCGAGCATGCCGAAGGTGAAGCCGCCGAGCACCTGCCCCCGCAGCTGCTCGCAGGCCATCCAGGCGAGGGCGGCCGCGAGCACGAGCGGCCAGCCCCTGCGGTGCACGAGTCGCCGGGCGGCCCAGACGAAGAGCGGCACGTAGCACGCCAAGTAGGTGGCGAGGGCCACCCAGCCGATCGAGGTTGCGGGGTGCGGCAGTCGCAGCCAGTGGATCGCGAACAGCCAGTGCAGGAACCCGCCGGTCCAGATTGCCAGCCAGGGGTGGGGGCCTGCGAGCCGGGGTGTCGTGACCAGAGCCAGCCACGGCAGCGGCGCCAGCCATGCCAGCCACCAGAGGTCGGCGGGTGGCTGGACGAGGAACATCGTGGCGGCGCCGGACACCGCCAGCAGCCAGACGCGCCGGCCATCGTCGGGAACCGTCGGGATGACCGTGAGCGGGACCGCCGTCATTCGCCCACCTCGAACTCCGCGATCACGGTGCCCGTCGCGACGGCCTCGTCCTCGTCGACGAACTGGGCCACCAGCCTTCCGCTCACCGGAGCCTCGAGGTCGATCGTCACGCCCCCCGCAGCCAGTTCGGCCACGCGATCGCCGGCGGCCACGGCTGAGCCGGGAGGCACGAGCCAGAGCGACAGCGTCAACGGCACACCCTCGATCCCGCAGTCGGGGACCGTGAGCCGCTGCCGTGGCGATGGGGCGCTGGCCGTCATCGACGTCACCGCTGCTCGCGAAGCCATGCGAGCATCACGCTGCCGACGGCGGCGAGCGACTCCGCGGAGCAGGCGGCGGGTACGTCTGCGGTGGTGTGCCACTGCGGGTAGTCGAAGTCGATGACGTCGCAGGTGGGGATGCCGGCGATCATCCGCAGTGGCAGGTGGTCGTCCTGGACGGCGTGCTTGGGCCGCGGCACGAACTGCCGCACCCCCAGCCGGCGGGCGACGTCCCAGATCGAATCGACGACGGGCCGCGTGTCGGGCCAGTCGACGCTGTGCTGCTCCTGCCAGATCTCGAGGTCGCGGTCGGCCACCATGTCGAGGAGTGCGCCGCAGCGATAGGCGTGTTTCAACGCGCCGGCCTTCCGGTCGGCCGCGTACTGCCGGGCGAAGAACGTGGACCCGAGGAAGTAGGGATCGCGAGGGGCGAACACGTACTCCTCGCCATCGAACAGCACGAAGTCCACGCCCACCGGCCCCTGCAACGCGGGCATCGCGGCCGCAAGTTCCATCAGCACCGCCACGCCGCTGCCGCCGTCGTTGGCCCCGAGGAACACGCCCCGGGGATCGACCGGATCGTTGTCGGGAAACGGCCGCGTGTCGTAGTGGGCTGCCAGCAGCACGCGGTCGGTGCGGTCGGGGTGCCAGGAGACGAGCAGGTTTTCCAGGTGCACGGGCTTTCCGGTGCGGCGGTCGCGGATTTGGAAGGCCTGTCCGGTGACGGTCGCGCCCGCCGCGCGGAAGTGCTCCGCGAGCATGGCCCGTTGCCGATCCATCGCCGCCGACCCGCTCGGCCGCGGCCCGAGTTCGCAGATCCCCTCCAGGTGTTTCATGGCCCGCTCGCCCGAGAACGACGCCGCCGGGGCATCGGCGACCGCCAGCCGGGCCATGGCGACGATGATGAGCAGGCCAAGTCGTGAGCTGAGGCGGCGGTGCATGCGGAGATCTGGCCGGCGGTGCGTGGGACATCACGAGTCTATCCCCCGGTCATTGACGGCCGACAGGTCGTTTCTAAGGGGCGCGTGGAGGATGCCGCCGGGAGTGCCTACACTCGCGGGCGGAACGACCCCCGGTTCCCCACGCTCCAGAGACCATCCCATGTCGATCGCCCTCGGCCCGCGGCGGTTCGCGGCCGTCCGCTGCCTGCTCTTTGCCGTCGTCTGCGCCGGTGCGGTCACCGGGACCTCCCGAGGCGGCGGCGGACCTGAGAACGTGTTTCTGGTGGTCAACTCCGCGAGTGTTGACAGCATCGGTGTCGCCAACGCCTTCGTGGCGTCCCGCGGCATTCCGCCGATCAACATCCTGATGCTTCCCTGGCAGGACAACGTCGAGAGCACGACGATCGCGCGGTTCCGAAACGAGCTGCTCGCTCCCATCTTCAAGGCGATCGAGTCGAGGCGGTTGGCGACGCAGATCGACTGCATCGCCTGGTCGAGTGATTTCCCATGGAGGATCGATTTCAAGGACGAACTCCCGGCCGATCTCGCCGCGAAGGACAGTTATCCGTCGGGCTCGCTGACCGGGATGACGATGCTGTACTCGGCCGTGCAGAGCGGCGGGCCGATGTGGCTCGATCCCGAGAGCAACGACTACTACCGGCCGCTGGCGCGTGACGGCGTCCCGGCGACGACGCAGGGCTTTCGCAGCTGGTACGGCTGGGGAGACGACGGCGGGCTTCTCGAGGCGGGCGGCACGAGGTACATGCTCTCGGTGATGCTGGGTGTGACGGCCGGCCGTGGTAACCGGCCGCGCGAGGTCACCGCCTACCTCACGTCGGCGGCCAAAGCCGACGGCACCCGACCCGAGGGCACGATCTACTTCATGACCAACACCGACGTGCGGACCACCACCCGCAGCAGCGTCTTCCCTGCGATCGTCAAGGCGCTCGGCAATCTCGGCGTGAAGGCCCAGATCGTTTCGGGGGCCGTGCCGGGCGGCAAATCCGACGTCGCCGGGCTGATGGCCGGCACGCCCGACTTCGACTGGAAGTCGAGCGGCAGCACGATCACACCGGGGGCGATCTGCGAGAACCTGACGAGCTTCGGCGGGATCTTCACGGCGAACTCGTCGCAGACGCCGCTCTCGGAGTTTCTCCGCTACGGGGCCGCGGGGTCGAGCGGCACGGTGATCGAGCCCTACTCGATCCCGGCGAAGTTTCCGCACGCGGCGATCCAGGTGCACTACGCCCGCGGGGCGAGTCTGGCCGAGGCCTTCTACCAGTCGGTCCGCTGCCCCTACCAGCTGCTCGTGGTGGGCGATCCGCTCTGCCAGCCGTGGGCCCGCATCCCCGAGGTGGAAGTGGTGATGGCAGCGGATGCTCGGGTGCTCGAGCCGGGCACGGTCGTGTCTGGCACGGTCGAGCTCGAGCCGCGGGCGACGGTGCCCGGCGGCGGCGCCATCGACCGCTACGAGCTGTTTCTCGACGGCGTGCGGGTGACCGACTGCGGGTCAGGGGGTCGGCTCACGCTCGATACCACGGCGCTCGCCGACGGCCATCACGACCTGCGGGTGGTCGCGATCGAGACGTCGTCGATCGAGACGCAGGGCCGAAGCGTGGTGCCGGTGCTGTTCGACAACCACGACCGCACGATCGAGCTCACGGTCGAGCCGCTCCAGGTGAGCCGTAAGGCAAACGTCCGCGTGACCGTGCGAGGCAATGGCATTGGCGGCGCCGTCATCTTCGCCACGGGTCGCGTGCTTGGCCGCACCACCGGGCCCGAGTCATCGATCGAGGTGCCGGCGGAACTCCTCGGTCGCGGCACCGTGATGGTGAGGGCCACGGGCCGCGGCGGCCCGACGCCCGCAGAAAATGTCAACGCCGTACCCGTGACGATCGAGGTCACAGACTGATACGGGCCCCTCATAGCACAGGTTTTCAAACTGTGTGTGTCCCTGGTCCGCCTTGGGCTCGGGGCTGCCCATGCCCGTCGCCGGACGCTCACTTCGG
>JBBAVQ010000037.1:0-16216 GCA_040397625.1 Pirellulales bacterium
AGGTTTCGAGCCATGCGTACCAAGAGCGTCGTTCCGCGTCTCCGTGCCAAGAAGCGCCTCTTCAAGCGGGTGAAGGGCTCCGTCGGCGGCCGTCGCCGCCTGCTCCGCACCGCCAAAGAGTCGATCATCCGTGCCGGCGTTTACGCCCGCCGCGACCGGCGGCGGAAGAAACGGGATTTTCGTCGGCTCTGGATCGTGCGGCTCAATGCAGCCTGTCGCGAACGGGGTTTCCGCTACAGCCAGCTGATCGCGGGCCTCGGCAAGATCGGCTGCGAACTCGATCGCCGGACGCTCGCCGAGATGGCTGTGCTCGACCCGACCGGGTTCGACGCGATCGCCGCCGAAGTGCGGAAGGCCCTCGGCCTGCCGGAGCCGGCCGCGGTCGCGTGACGCCGTGACAGCCGTGCCGCTCGACACGTTCCGCGCCGAACTGGAGCGGCTACGGGCCGATGCAGAGGAGGCCCTGTCGGCGGCGGTCGACGCTGCCGCTCTCGAAGCGGCGAGAATCGAGTTTCTCGGCGCCAAGAGTGGCCGCCTCAAGGCGATCCAAAAGTCGCTCGGTGGACTCGCGCCGGCCGACAAGCCCGCGGGCGGGAAGCAGTTCAACGACACGAAGAATGCGATCACCGCCTGCTTCGAGGCCGCGCAGGCTCGCGTGACGGCAGGGGCATCGGGGCCGGCGGTCTCGGCGATCGACGTCACGCTGCCCGCCGATCCGGTCCGCCTCGGACACCTGCACCCGATCACGAAGACGATCCGCCGAGTCCAGGAGATCATGGGCCGGCTCGGATTCGAGAGCGTGGATGGGCCCGAGGTCGAAGACCAGTGGCACAACTTCGAAGCGCTGGCCATTCCTGCTGAGCATCCGGCCCGCGACCCGCTCGACAACTTCTATCTTGCGGTCGCCCGCGGATCCGACCCGCTCCTCCTGCGGTCGCAGACCAGCACCGTGCAGATCCGCGTGATGGAGAACCGCGAGCCACCGCTGCGGATCGTGTCGCTGGGCCGCGTCTATCGCCCCGACACCGCCGACGCCACGCACTATCCGATGTTCCACCAGGTGGAGGGCCTGCTCGTGGAGCCCGGCACCACCATGGCCCACCTCAAGAGCGTGCTGCGGATGTTCGCGTCGAGCTTTCTCGGTGGCGACGTGAAGGTGCGGTTCCGGCCGTCTTTCTTCCCGTTCACCGAGCCGAGCGTGGAGGTCGACATGGAGTGGGGTGGCCGCTGGGTCGAAATGGGCGGCGCCGGGATGGTCGATCCGGCCGTGCTCGAATCGGTTGGCTACGACCCCGACACGGTCACCGGATTCGCCTTCGGGCTGGGCGTGGAGCGGATCGCTGCCCGCCGCCACGGCGTGGACGACATCCGCGACTTCTACCGCAACGACGTCAGGTTCCTGAGGCAGTTCTGACGCCATGATCATCTCCACGAACTGGCTGGCGGATTACGTGCAGGCCCCGGGCTCGGTCGACGACATGGTCGAGCGACTGCTCATGTCGGGACTCAACCACGAGTCGACAACGGCGGTGGGCGACGACACGGCGGTCGAGATCGAGGTCACGAGCAACCGCCCCGACTGCCTCGGCCACCTGGGCGTGGCCCGGGAGGTGGCCGTGCTCTTCGGCCGGCCGCTCCACGTGCCCGACCCACGGCCGCTCGAGGGGGCCGGCGAGGCGGCGCGGAGCATCGCCGTCGAGATCCGGTCGCCCGAGATCTGCCCCTGCTACACGGCACGGGTGATTCGCGGGGTGAAGGTGGGCCCGAGCCCGAAGTGGCTCGTTGACCGGCTGGCCACGGTAGGGGTGGCGAGCGTCAACAACGTGGTGGACGTCACCAACTACGTCATGCTCGAGAGCGGCCAGCCGCTGCACGCCTTCGACCTCGCGAAGATCCGGGGTGGCCGGATCGTGGTGCGGCGGGCGGTCGAGGGCGAGCCGTTCGTCGCCATCAACCACAAGACCTACACGCTCTCCGAGCGGATGTGCGTGATCGCCGACGCCGAGCGGCCAGTGGCGCTCGCCGGCGTGATGGGGGGCGCCGACACCGAGATCACCGCAGGCACGGCGGACGTGCTCGTCGAGTCGGCCCAGTTCGCGCCGCTGCCGGTGCGGGCCGCCGCCCGCGGGCTCGTGCTCGCGAGCCCCTCGTCGTATCGTTTCGAACGCGGGCCCGATCCCGCGATGGTCGACTGGGCGAGCCGCCGGGCGGCCGCGTTGATCCTCGAACTCGCAGGCGGGTCGCTCGATCGCGGCGCCGTGGTGGCTGGGCAATTGGCCTGTGCCCCGGCCGAGATCCGGCTGGCCGCGGAGCGCGTCGGCGAGGTGCTCGGCGTCGATATCGCCGACGCCCGACAGCGGCAGATCCTCACGGCGCTCGGCTTCATCGAGACTCGCGGTTCCGCCCCGCACGACCACCGCTGGCGGGCCCCCACGTGGCGGCGCGACTGCTGGCGGGAGATCGACCTGGTCGAGGAGATTGCGCGGATCGAGGGCTATGGCCACGTGCCGGAGAACGCCGTGATTGCGGCGCGACCGATCGAACTCTCGGCCCGCGAGCGGACGGTGCGGCGGGCCTCCGAGGTGCTCGTGGCCGCGGGGCTCTGCGAGGCGATGACGCGAAGCGTGGTGGCGGAGGAGATGGCATCGATGCCGAGTCCGTGGGGCGACACGGCACCGCTCGCGATTTCGCCGCCCTTGGTCCGCGGTGCCGACCGGCTGCGGCGGAGCCTGCTGCCGAGCCTGCTCGACGCCCGTGCAGGGAACGAAGCCGTTGGCGTGGATGACGCCGACCTCTTCGAGATCGCCCGCGGGTATCTCGGCCGCCGCGACGGCGAGGATGCGGCGCGGGGCCCCATCGAGGAGCCGCTCCTGGCCGGGATCGTAGTGGGCGGTGACTTCTCCAGGGCCAAGGGACTGTGCGACGCGGTGCTCACCGGTTTGGGCCTCGCCGGCGACGGGATTCGACTTGGCTATCGGCCGATCGACTGTGCGCCCTTCGCGCGTGGTCGTGCGGCCGAGGTGCTGCTCGAGCGATCCGGCCACGCGGCGGAGCGGGTGGCGGTCGTGGGGGAGGTGGCTGCCGACATGGCCGGTCGGCTCGGTCTCCAGGGGTCGGTGTCGGCCGCCGAGGTGCGGCTCGACCGGCTCACCTTCGCGGCCTCGATCGAGCGGCCGCTGGTAAAGCCGAGCGACTTTCCGGCCGTGCAGCGGGACGTGAACCTCGTGGTGGACGAGGGTGTGCCGTGGGGCGAAGTCGAGGCGGCGATTCGCGCGGCGGCGGGGGCCGTCTTGGAGGACTGCCGGCTCGTGCAGGTCTGGCGGGACGCCGACCGCCTGGGAGCCGGCCGCAAGAGCTTCGTCGTGGCGGTGGCGCTTCGCAGTGCGACCGGCACGCTCTCCGGTGACGAGGCCGGCCGGATCGTCGATGGCGTGGTCGCCGAGTGTGGCCGTCGGGTGAACGCCGTCCTCAGGTCGTAGGAACGTCGGTCGGATGCGATCGGCTCAGCCGTCGGGAGCGGTGTCCATGGCCGAGCCGCGACAGATCACCGCCGCCCCTCACGGCCACGTGCTCACGAACTGCGGCGTCTGGTCGTCCGACTCGCGGTGGATCATCTATGACGTTCGTTCCACTCCGGACGGCTCGACCTTCGATGGCACGCGGATCGAGCGGGTTGAGGTGGAGACGGGGCTGGTCGAGGTGCTCTACGAGTCGCGCCACGGCGCGTGCTGCGGGGTCGTGACGGCAAGCCCGGCGGACGACCGGTTGGCCTTCATCCAGGGGCCCGAGTCGCCGGCGCCCGACTGGATGTACGGGGCCGCCCGTCGCCAGGGCATGGTGGTGCGGGCGTCGCGGCCCGGCGTCGCCGAGAACCTCGATGCCCGCGATCTCACACCTCCGTTCACGGTCGGCGCCCTCCGCGGTGGCAGTCACGTGCACGTGTTTTCGCCCGATGGTGCCGCGGTGAGTTTCACCTACGAGGACGCCGTGCTCGAAGCGGCGGCAGTGGCGATCACCCCCGCAGAGCGGAACCTGCGCGGAGTAGGGCTGAGCGTCTGCGGAAGGCCGACGACGGTGCCGAAGAGGCACCCGCGCAACCACGACGGCTCCGCGTTTACGGTGCTCGTGTCACGGCTGAGCGACACTCCGCATCCTGGCAGCGACCAGATTTCGAAAGCCTTCGAGGAGGCTTGGATCGGCACGAACGGCTACGTGCATGCCGACGGCTCGCGGCAGCGGCGTGCGATCGCCTTCCAGGGCCATGTGGTCACCGCCGCAGGAGCGACGATCAGCGAGGTGTTCGTCCTCGATCTTCCCGACGAACTTACCGCTCTTGCGGTCGCCGGCGACGGGCCGCTCGAGGGCACGGCCGTCACTCGCCCTGTTCCTCCACGCGGCGTCGCACAGCGGCGGCTGACCTTCACGGCCGACCGCCGCCATCCCGGCATCCAGGGGCCGCGGCACTGGCTGCGGTCGAGCTCCGACGGTGCAGCAATCGCGTTTCTGATGCGGGACGAGGCCGGCGTCGCGCAGCTCTTCGTCGTGAATCCCGCCGGCGGAGAGCCGCGGCAGGTGACGCATGACGCGACCGGCGGCATCGCCAGCGCGTTTTCCTGGAGCCCCGATGGCTGCAGGATTGCGTGCGTGATCGACGGGAGTGTGTGTCTCGTCGCTGCCGAGAGCGGCGAGGTGACCAGGCTCACACCGCCGGTTCGCGACGGCTCAGCACCGCGGCCGGAGGCCTGTGTGATTTCGCCCGATGGGAGGCGAATCGCCTACGTGCGTCACGTCACCAGCAGCGATGGCCGGACGTGGAATCAGATCTTCACCGTCGAGACTGTGTAATACGAGTCACACGTGATCCTTGCGCACGCCCCCATCGCTTACGCGATTGGGCTTCCTGAAGCCATCACTGCGGTGCCCCACGCCTCACGGCGTTGGGCTTCCTGAAGCGATCGTTGCGGAGAGCTCGGTGCTGCCCGTGGCCGAGAGCCGGGCTCGGCGGCAAGCGGAGCCAGGATGGCGAAGCGTAGCCGGCGTGCAGAGAGCGAAGGGCAGGATGCCCGGAGCGAGCGTCCGGCGACGGGCATGGGTAGCTCCGAGCGTTGCAGCTGGGTAGGCGTGCCCCCATCGCTGACGCGAGTGGGCTTCCTGTCCCTGCGTGCGCTTCGATTGACGGAAGCGCAGCAGGCTTCGTCAGCGGTCGGCGTACACCCGCGTGATCTCTTCCTTCGTGATCGGCGCGGGTTGGTCGGCGCTCGTGAGCTGCACCTGAATTCGCTGATCGCCGGCGCGGCGGCCCTTGGCGCGGATGCGGAATACCGCCTCCTCGGCCGGGGCGAGCTTAGCGAGCGGCTCGAACGTGATCGTCAGGTTGTCGACGCGGTGGCCACCGGGGCCCTGGGCCTCGACCGGCTCGAGGTCGCCAAGGAGCGTGGCTGCGAGCCGCACGCCGGTGGCAGGCTTCGTGCCCTGATTGCCGACGCGGACGACGTACTCGGTCACGCCGTCGACTTCGATCGGATCCTCGCTATCGACGACATCGAATGAGAGCGCGGCGAGCCCCTCGACGTCGCAGGTGTGCGTGACCTGATCGGCGAGGCCGTCGGCGCTGCGGGCGGCAGCCGTGATCTTCTGCGGCCCGAGTTCGACCGGCATCACCACCATCTGCACCGACCCGGTCTCGCCCGCGGGTAGTTCCTCGAGGTTCCAGAGCACGCGATGGGTGCGGTCGTCGTGCCAGCCGGCGTTGTTGGCCTTCACGAACTTCATGCCCGGCGGGAGCTGTGCCGCGAGTTCGACGGCCCGGGCCTGTGCGGTGCCGGCGTTGGTCATCGCGATCGTGCAGGTCGCCGGCCGTTGGAGGAAACGCCGCAGCGGCATGTCAACCGCGAGTTCGAGCGTGGGCGCTGTCACCTCGATCGGCAGCTGGTGGACCACCTCCACCCCGCCGTCGGCGCGGGCGGCGAGCCTGGCCGCGTGGACGCCCGGGCCGCGGGTGCCGAGCACGAGGTCGATGGTGCGCGATTCACCCGGCCGCAACTGACCAACGTCGAACTCGAGTTCCCGGCCCGAGCGGTGCGACACGTTCTCGGGCAAGAATCCCTCGAGAACCACGCCGGTCGCCACGCCCGTGCCGGGGTTGGTGACGGTGATCGTGACCTGCAGGTCGCGGCCGATGAGGACTGGCTCCGGGGGCGTGCACTCGATTCGCAGATCGGGCTTCGTGGCCCGCGAACGGACCGAGGCGTCGGTCCGGAAACTCACGCTCGCCACGCTGCCGACCTCGCCTTCCACCTGCGGCATCACCTCCATCGTGACCACCGCCTGACCGCCGGGAGGCAGTGTGCCGAGCGCCCAGACGAGTGCGCCGTCGGCGTCGCCCGAGGCCTGGTTCACCGGGCTCGCGGGGGGCGTGGTGGCCACCAGCGCCGTGCCCTGTGGGATGGCGTCGCGAAGCAGCACGTCGTGGGCCGTGGCACTGCCGACGTTGCGAACGACGATTTCGTAACGGGCCGGCTTGCCGACGGAGATCTCCCGGGGGCCACGTTTTTCGACCGACACCTGCGGCGTCTGCACGCCCTCGAGTTGCATCGGGCCCGGGCGTCCCTGGCCGGTGGCGGGGGGCTGCCTGGGCGGTGCGGCCGCCGCCGGGTGTTGTTCCGGATCGGCGGCGGCGAGGCCTCCCGGCGCCACGGCCGGCGCAGCCGCGAACGGCGAACCGCTTGAAGCCACCGTAGTGGTCACCGCGGGCGGGTTCGGGGGCATCGCGGCTGCAGACGGCATGGCGGGGGGCGGCACGAACGCGGCTGGTGGAGGCAGCGGTGCCTGCGGCACGGGGCCGGAAAACGTCGGCGGTGCGGCACCGAACGCGGCGGCAGGCGGAGGCGGCATGGGTGCCTGCGCGGGCTCTGGGGCCGCCGACGGGGGAAGCGGATCGGCGGCGGCGAGATCTCCCGTGTCTTCGGGGAGGGTGTCTGGCGTCGGGGCATGCGGTGTCGGCGAGGCAGATTCCGCGTTCACGGGCATCGCAAAGGGTGATGGCGGCGAGGGCTCGGCAGCGTGTCCATCGGCCGGCGGCGTCGATGGCGGGAGGCGGGATGGAGCATCGGTGGGAGGCAGTGTGCGGTCGTCTCTCGCCACCGACATCGGCGGCGAGTCGGCCGGCACGTCGGCGGCCACCGGCAGGATCGTGTCGGGCACAGGTTCGAGGTGGGCCGCCGCGAATCGGGGAAGCGGCCGCGGCGGCGGGATGTCGTCAGATGCGGGCAACACCGCTTCGGACATGTCGAGTGACGTTGGCCGGACCGCGTAGCGGTCATCGGCATCGGCGGGGGGCGTCTCATGGCCTGCCGGCCGGCTGTTCCACCGACCTCCCTGGACGGTGGGCTGAGCCGGCGTCGCCTCGTCAATGTGCGGGAGCATGTCGGGCTCACGCTGCGTCGCGGTGGCCGCATCATCGGTCGGGCGGCGTGATTCGGATGCGTCACCCGCCTGCGCCACGGTCGGCGGCTCCGGATGCGAATCACCGGAAGCGAATCGTCCGCGGCCAATTCCGAGCCCCCAAACGAGACCGAACCCGGCCACCGCGCAGAGGCAGGCGCCAATCACGGCCGAAAGGTTTGACTGCCGCGGAGGAACCACGAGGTCTTGCCGCGAGGCGCGCGGGTCCTGCCGCGAGGCACGCGGGCTCGGCGCGACGGCTGGCGTTGCTTCGGGCGTGTTGTCGGGCGTGGCTTCGGGCATGGATTCAGACATGCGACAACCCTCCTGGCCTCATGGCGTCGGCGGGGCACACCCCGGCGTTTGCGGGAAGTAGCAAAGCCCGTGGTCAGGGAGAAGGTCAGTCGGTCGCGGTGGCTGTCCGGGAGGGGAGCGGCGATCAGGCGGACGTGAGAATCTGGCGAAGATGGAAGTGAAACTTCCCCAGGGCACCGCCATAGTTGCCGGCCGAGATTGCCGGCACGTCTTCGCCGCCGGCGGCACGGATGCCCACAGCCATGGCGGTGGCCACGGCCTGCTCCGACGAGCCGTCGATCACGATCTCCAGGCAGGCGGTCGCATCGGGATGAAGGCTCGTGGGTTCGCGGCCCGCGAGGCTCGGGCAGAAGGCCTCATTGGTGGACGCCCGCAGGGATTCGTAGATCGATCCGACCTTGCTTCCCGACCGGACGACGCCCCCCGGAAACGGCGTGATCGTGCCCGGCAGCGGTTCGATCGCGGCCACGGCCCGGCGGGCGGCGGCGAGTGCGGCCTCGAGCGATCGGCCCTGGACGACGAAGTTGCCACCGCCGATCCCCTTGGCCACGCCGGCCGTTTCCTCGACGAGAAACTCACCGTCCATCACCGGGATCCGCCAGAAGCGGCGCCCCTCGATGACCTTGGTTTTCTCGCGGCCGTCGCCGAAAAACCGCACGTGGCTGCCGAGCGGCACCCGCTCCGACTCCGACGGCAGGCCATCGAAGACCGCCGTGGTGGGGCAGGTGAGGAGGCACTGGCTGGTTCGGTTGGCGACCGCCTTGGCAAGGGCCTCCGTCGAAAAGCCGAACAGCATGATCGACGCTCCGGGACGGCCGTCGGGCGTGTCGTCTGCGGCGATTCGTCGCTCGACGCCGACCTCGGCATCGCATCCGATCACGCTCGTGCCGTATCCGCAGGTTGCCCGGATGGCCGCGTCGAGCCAATGGCCGTCGTGGGCGGTGACGAGCAGGCGGGCGAACCGAAGGCGAAACGCCTCGGCGAAGGTGTCGAGGATGAGCGTGGTGTCGATGTGCACGCGGGGTTCTCCTTGCTGTGCGGAAAGCGTCGGGCGGCGGGCCGCCGAGTCGAGACGGGTGTTCCCACCGTCGAGGGATCGCGTATCTTAAGGTTTCCTGCCGCGCGTCTGGGTTGCGGCGGGCTGAAGGACCCGCCGGGAAGGATGCCGCCGATGATGTCGCTGTTTCTCTGGGTGATGCCCCGCCGAGTCTGGGTGGGATCGGCCGTCCGCCGGGTTTCGCTGGCCTGCCTCGCGCTGGCGGCGTGTGCGGCGTTGGCGACGGCCGACGAGCCCGCGACCTCGCGCCTCGGAAGCCTGGGGGTGGCGATGGTTCCCCAGGACGCCGCGTTCGTGTCGTCGTCGCTGCGGATCAGGGAGCAGTACGACGCGATCGTGAACAGCAACGCCTGGAAGTCGATCCTGCAACTCCCCGCAGTGCGGCGGGCCCTCGACTCGCTCGACGAGCAGCGGTCCACGCCCGGCAGCCCGTTCTCGACGTTCGATACGTTCATGCAACTGCCCGAGAACGAGGATGCCGTCGAGCTCCTCGCCGACATGGTGGCGACCGACACGTTCGTCTACGGCGAGCCCTCGTGCGTGTCGTTCTGGCAGCTCGTTCGCAAACTGGCTGACGCTCAGCAGCGGGCCGGCGTCGGCGAGGCTCCCGACGGCGAGGCCGACATCGTCGTCGAGTCGATCGAGGAGGAGGATGAGGCGACGGAACTCCGCGGTGGGGCGGTCGATTCGGTCGATGCCGTCCGGCAGGCCCGCGCGGTGATCGCCGCACTGGCCGGCAATCTCGATCTGCTCGTGGTGCCCGACCTTGTCTGGGGTTTCAAGACCGCGAAGGGAGACCTGGCCACCGACCAGATCAAGCGGCTCGAGGTTCTGGCCACGCTCATGCTCCAGGTCAATCCCGATCTCGCTCGGGCGGTGAGCCGGCGGAAGGTTGCCGGCGGCGACTTCCTCACGTTCACGCTCGACGGGGTGCTGGCCCCCTGGGACGAGATCGAACGGTCGGCCGTCGAGATGACCGATGACGCCGAGGGCGTGGCGAAGGTCTTCGGGCGGCTCAAGCAACTCGACGTCGTGGCCGCCATCGGTCGCGTGGGTGACTGGGTGATCGTGTCCCTGGGCGACTCGGCCGACCACCTCGACAAGCTCGTCTTGCCGAATGCTGGGCGGAAGGGACTGCTGACGCTGCCGGCCTTGGCACCGCTCGTTGAGCACGGCGACAAGCGTCTCACGGGTGTCGCGTACATGAGTGAGTCGCTCTGCGAGGCCGTGAACTCGTCGCGGTCTGATGTGGAGTCGCTCCTTGGTGTCGTCGACCAGCTCGACGAATCGGCGGGCGTGACAGCCGAGGCCAAGAAGGACTTCCGCGGCCTGGCCGAGCAGATCGTCGACGAGTGGGGCAAACGGGTGCCGGAGCCGGGCCCGTGGCTCGCCTTCTCGTTTCTCGCCGACCGCGGCTACGAAGGCTATTCGTGGAACTGGGCGCGGAATCAGCCGTTCGACGGCACGAAACGGCTCGAACTGCTCGAGCACGCCGGCGGCGCGCCCCTGGGCGTAATGGTCTCCAGGATGAAGAGCGATCCGGAGGGAATCGACGCGGCGGTCGACATCATCCGGGGTGCGTGGGCGTTGTTTCAGAAGCACGGCCGGCCTGAGATGGGCATCGACGAGCGCGAGAGGCTCGACGCGTTTTCGGAGCACGTGGCGCCGCTGGGGGGCAAGTTCGCCGCGATCCTTCGCGACAAGATTGCCAAGTCCTTGGCCGACGGGCAGGTCGGCCTGGTGCTCGACTCCAAGGCGAGGACGAAGCGAATCCAGGGGGAGCTGCCGCCCTCGGCCGAGCCGCTCCCGCTCATGGAGCCCGCCGTGGTGGTGTCGCTCGCCGACCCGAAGCTCTTCAAGGAGGGGCTCAGCGACCTGTTCTCGCTCGGCGACGAACTCACCGATGCCCTGCGGCAGATGGATCCCGCTGCCGTGCCCCAGGGCTACCGGATTCCCGAGCCCGAGAAGTCCAAGGGGGACGAGGGTTCCGTGTGGTCATGGAAGCTCGTGAACAGCCGTCTGGACGAGCAGATTCGACCGACGATCGGGGTGGGCGACGACGTGGCGGTGTTCTCGATGGCGCCCAAGCAGGCCGGGCGGATGCTCGTGGAGAGCCGGCTCGAGACGGGCTCGCAGCTCGCCAAGTTCGACGAGCCGCTGGCGTCCGCGGCGGCCTTCGACGTGGCCGGCGTGATCGACGCGATCGAGCCATGGGTCACCTACCTCACCCGCTACGGCTGCGTGCAGGAACGGGATGGCGTGGTCGATCCCGACGACGAACTGACCGCGGCCGATGAGAATGAGCAGGCCAAGGAGGTGCTCGAGCACGTGCAGGTGGTGCTCGCTGCGGCCAAATCGCTGCGGGCGGCTGCCGCCGAGACGTCGTACCAAGGCGATGCCCTGGTCACCCACTGGCGGAACGTGATCCGCGACACTCCGGCGAAGTGACCAACCGGTTTCCGATCGTGCCGCGAATGAGGATGTCGCCACCCGGAAAAGACACGTGTTCGACCGTGAGCCGCGGCACGTCCGGAAGCGATGGCGGTCCGACGGTCGTGCCGCCCCCGAGGATGATCGGCGCGACGAAGGTCCAGACCTCGTCGACCTGATCGGCCGCGAGCATTCCGGCGAGCAGAGTCGGCCCACCCTCCACGAGCAGGTTCGTCAGCCGTCGGCGTCCGAGTTCGGCGAGCAAGGCCGCCGCGCGGGAGACCGCGTCGGTCTCGTCGCCTCGCCAGATTTCACAGCCGGCCGCCTCGAGCGCCGTCACCCGGTCGTGCGGGGCCTGTGGACCGATGGCGACGAGCACCGGCAGCTGTCGCGCCGTGCGGACAAGGTTGCTCGTGAGCGGCAACCGGGCGTGGCCGTCGAACACGATCCGCAGCGGCTGCCGTGGGCCCGCCGTCGATCCGTCTGCCGGTCTTACCGTCAGCAGCGGGTCGTCGGCGAGCGCCGTGCCGATGCCGACGGCGATGGCGTCGATGCGGCTCCGGAGGTCGTGAACGAGCCCGCGCGACTCGACCGACGAGATCCAACGGTCCTGGCCGGGCGAGGCTGCGAGCCGGCCGTCGAGGCTCATCGCCCACTTGGCGATCACCCAGGGCCGTGTCAGGGTCACGAGCGTGCGGAACGGGGCCGTGAGCCGCTCGGCATCCGCGGCAAGGAGGCCTGTCTCGACATGGATGCCGGCGGCCCGAAGCACTTCGATTCCGCGGCCGGCGACCGCTGGAAACGGGTCGCCCGCGGCGATGATCACGCGTGCGATCCCCGCGGCGCGGATCGCGTCGGTACACGGGGGCGTTTTGCCGTGGTGGCAGCAGGGCTCGAGCGTGACGCAGAGCGTCGCGCCCCGGGCCCTGGAGCCGGCAGCGTGCAGCGCCGCAACCTCCGCGTGCGGTCCGCCGAACCGTTCATGCCAGCCCTCGCCGACGATCTCGCCGTCCCTGAAAACGACGGCGCCGACCTGGGGATTCGGCTCGACGAAGCCGCGGCCACGGGCCGCGAGTTCGAGCGCCCGCCGCATTGCCGCCACATCGAAGGCCGCATGTGCCATGGGCCGCGTCAGTTCGGCGTCCAGATGACCTTCTTCTCGCCACCGCCCGCGGCGGACGTCTCGCCTCCCGGCGTCCAGAGCTTGCCTGCCTCGGCGGCCGGCGCTGCTGCCGGGATCGCGGCACCGCCGGCTGGTCCGGCTCCGCCGCCCGGCATCGCCCTGCCGGCGAGGGCCGAGATATCGACGCCCGCCTCCATCAGCACCTCGGCGAACGCCTGGATCACCTGTTGGTCGCGGCCATGCTCGCGGCGGACGTGCTCGAGCAGTCGCACCACGTCGGCCTCGTCGCCCCGCTGCATCCGCACTCGGAGTTCGGCCACGTCGAGCATGCCATCATTGGCCTTCAGCGTCTTGGCGATGCCGCGCAGCTCGGCGATGATCTCGAGCTTGCGGACGCTCGATGTGGCCCGCTCCTCGAGTGCGCCGAGCGCCTCCCAGCGATCGGCAGGCGTGGCGTCGGGCCGTGCGGCGAGGGCCTCGGCTGCAAGCCCGGCCGCCTTTTCGAACCCGGCGTCGAGAGACGTCACCAGGATTCCGCGGAGTTCGTCGATCGAAAGCTTCGACATGTCGAGCCGATGCCAGCGCAGCGGCGGCACGGCGTCTTCAAAGGGCTGCGTTGAATCGACGGTCGCCGGCGGCTGCATGCCCAGCCGCTCCCGCACCGCGGTCCACGCCGCGGAGGCATCGGGCCGCCGTGCCGTTGCCTCACCCTCTTCCACGAGCGCCGCCACTCGGCGTGCCGTCTGGGGATCGCGAAGGGCCTCGCGAGGCGTCTTGCCGAGGAGTTCCGGTAGCGGCGTGTCGGGCCAGACGGCGAGGAAGCGGTCCCAGAGAGCCTTCCGCTGCTCCTCGACGAACGAGTCGAAGAAGGACGGCTGGCCGGCGGGTGCCGGGGGCGGTGCCGACGTCGGCTGCTGCATGCGAAACTGCGACCCCATGAGCCAGTTCGTCGGTGAGACCGCCGGTACCGACTCGGTCGTCATCTCGGCACCAAACGTGCAACCGACCGCCGCCTCGACGGCAGGCCGGGCCTGCTCGATGTCGGCCGCGAAGCCCTGCAGCACCGCCTCGGGTTCACGATCGGTCTGCCGGCCGAAGATCAGGAGCGTGGCCAGCAGCCGCGCCGGCGCGCCCTCGTCGTACACCCGCCAGGCGGAACGCGGCGGCGCCGCACCCCGTGCGACCCACTGGGCGCGGTCGAAGGCAGCTTGGTCGAACCGCCCGGCGTGGCGGATTGTGTCCTCCAGGAGGTCGATGGCGGCGCTGCCCTCCTCGCCCGCCGGCACCGTCAGCGGGGCGATCCGGCTGGCGAATCGCACCAGCGGCGAGCGGTCGGGGTCGGCCTCGGTCTCGAGCGTGATCGCCCGGCCCGTCATCTCGACGGCATCGTCGTTGGGCGTGCCGCTCATCCGCGCCACGGCCAGCCACGCCTCCGAGGCTTCGACGGGGCGGGCGAGCATCTCGCAGAGCACGGCGATGTTGGTGAACAGCGGCCGCGAATCGCCCGCCACGCCCTTGAGGCTGCGGAACGCGGTGAGTGCCTTCAAGAGCCGCCAGTGCCGCGCATGATCGAGGGCGGCGTCGAACTCGATCCGCCACGGTGAGTCGCCCACGACGGGCTCCAGCCGCATCCTGGTTCGCAGCGCCGCCGGCACGCCCGACGAGCCGACGATCGCCGCGAGGAGCCGCCGTTCCTCCTCGTTGCCGAGCCCGGCGTCGCCGAGCCATTCGACGATTCCCTGCGCGAAGCCGACATGGCCGAGTTGGGCTGCGGCCTGCACGAGCGTGGCGGCGATCCGCACGAGTTCGGCGGAGACCTCCGCCCCCTCGGCCGCGGCTGCGGCACGGGCCTTGTCGAACGAGGCCGCGGCTTCCTGCACGCGGCCGGCGAGCGCGTCGGTGATCGCGGCGTGGCCGAGGGCCAGCGGGTTGTCGGGGAAGGCGTTGAGAAAGGCCTGGCTGCTGGCCGCCGCTTCGGCGTATCGCTTCGATGCCAGTTCCAGCTTGGTCCGCGTGGCCATCAGGCAAGCCCGGCCCGGGTGCTTTTCCTCGAGCCTCCTCACCTGATCGAGGGCGGCGGAAATCTGGTCCCCCTCCACGAGCGTGTCGAGTTGCTCGAGGTCGCCGACGAGATCGGCGCAGCAGAACTTGATCTTCTTGCCGGTGCCGCCGGGGCAGGGGGCGTAGGTGTCGATCGCCATGCGCGAAAGGGCTCCGAAGGCCGCGAAAACGCTGAATCAAACCGCGTTCGAATGTACCAGAGCCACCTGTCCGCGAAAGCGGCGATGGCGGTTGCCCGCTGCGCCAGGCGGTTGCATACTTGTCGCGGCAGACGCACGGTTGGCGGCCGCGTGGCGTCCAAGGCTCGGTTTCGTGCAGCAGCCCCGCATCATCATCATCGATTCCGCCGGCGCCGCCGCCCTGCCCTATTCGCGGCTCGTGGCGCGGCTCCAGCCGCTCGACGTGCGGGTGGAAACGTCGCTCGAGGCGGCACTCGCTGCGCTCTCCCGCGACTCCTGGGATCTCGGCGTGGTGACGGCCCGGTCGGGGCCTTCCGCCGACGTGCTCTTCTCGGCCCTGCGGAAGGCGGATCCGCAGTTGCCGATGGTGGTGATCGACCCCAAGCCGAGCGTCGAGACCGCCCGCGCCTGCCTGAATGCGGGCGCCGGCGACTACCTCGACATCGCCCTCGTCGAAAACGACCTCGAGGACTCGCTCGAAAAGCTTCTGCTGACGTCGCGACGGCGGGCCCAGGAGGAGGTGCTTCGCCGCGCGGTCGAGCGGCCCTACTCGTTTGCTGAGTTCCTCGGCGAGAGCGGGGCGATGCAGCAGGTCTACTCGATCATCGATCGCGTGGCCACCAGTTCCGTCGATGTGCTCGTCACCGGCGAAACCGGGACCGGCAAGGAACTCGTCGCCCGCGCGATCCACGCCCGCAGCCGACGGGCCGAGGGGCCGTTTGTGCCGGTCGACTGTGGGGCGATCCCCGACGCCCTGATCGAGAGCGAACTCTTCGGCCACGAGCGCGGGGCCTTCACCGGTGCCGATGCCCGGCGGATGGGGCTCGTCGAGTTTGCCGACGGGGGCACGCTGTTTCTCGACGAGGTGGGCGAACTGCCGCTGCCGCTGCAGGCGAAGCTGCTCCGCGTGCTCCAGGAGCGGCGGGTGCGGCGGGTGGGAGCGAGGCAGGAGAACCCGGTCGATGTCCGGGTAGTCGCCGCCACCTCCCGCGAGATCGATCACATGGTGCAGCGGGGCGAGTTTCGCCGCGACCTCTTCTACCGGATCAACGTGGTACGGATCGACCTTCCGCCGCTCCGCACGCGGGGTGACGACATCGGCCTCCTCGCCGAGCACTTCGCCAACAAGGCGGCCGCTGAGATGGGGCGAAGCGTCGGCGGGCTTTCAACCGACGTCTACCAGGTGCTCAAGGGCTACCACTGGCCGGGCAACGTCCGCGAGCTGCAGAACGTGGTGCGCCGGGCGATCGCGATGACGCGGTCGTCGATGGCGGGCATCGACGACCTGCCCGACGATGTGGTGAGCGCGGCGGGCCGGACCGTCGGTGCCGAGGCGGGGGCGGTTGGGTTCTTCGCCCAACGGGCCGAGCACGTGGCACGGTTCGAAAAGCAGTTTCTCACCGACCTGCTCACGCGGCACCTCGGCGATGTGTCGGCGGCCGCCCGCGAGGCACTGCTGCCCCGGGGAACGCTGTATCGGCTGATGAAGGGGCACGGCCTCGACGGCGGACAGTTCCGGAAGTGATGCGGGTCACGATCGAACATCGTGCTCGAGGTTTCGGCGATTGAAAGCCGACCGGCCGTGAGGCCGCGGGCGAACGACGCTGG
>JBBAVQ010000038.1:0-15870 GCA_040397625.1 Pirellulales bacterium
TCGAGCTGATGGTGCCGATCGCCATGGACGACGGCGTCCGCTTCGCCATCCGCGAAGGTGGCAAGACGGTCGGCTCGGGCGTTGTGACCAAGATCCTGGATTGACATTGAGGGGAGGGGGCCCGACTTCGGGCCCCCTCCTTCTCCACAGGGGCGTAGCTCAACTGGCAGAGCGCTGGTCTCCAAAACCAGAGGTTGCGAGTTCGATCCCCGCCGCCCCTGCTCGCGGCCGACGGGCGGCCGCGAGGGTTCGAAGGACGGTTCGATACGGTGCGATTGGTTTCGGTTCCTCAGGATGGCATTCGGGCGACGGAGCGCGTGAGGTTCGCCATGCAGGACAACGTCAAAACAGCAAGCATCTGGGGGGACGTCCTCAGTTTTTCCGTCTACAAGCGGAATCAGGGACGCGTCACCCGCCAGGTCACGTTCGCAGCCCTCGCGACGATCGTCGCGCTGGGCGTGTGGCGGCTTGCGCAGCTGCTGGCCATCCAGTACGGCGGCGGTGACAGCCCGCTGTCGGGCCTGGCCGGGGGTGCGGATCTGGGGGTGGTGAGGTTCCTGGTGCCGGGCGGCCTCCTGGCGCTCGGGCTCTGGCTCTGTTACCGGCTCGTCAACATCCCGAAGTTCGCCGACTTCCTGATCGCCGTCGAGTCGGAGGTGGCGAAGGTGTCGTGGCCGTCCGCGGAGGAGGTCTTCCGCAGTTCTGCCGTGATCATCTTTCTGATCTTCGCCCTCGCCGCGATCCTGGCGGCCTACGATTTGTTTTGGTGGTTCGTCCTTCGTCTCGTGCTCCGCACGAGCTGAGTTTCTCATTCCCATTTTCTTTCCACCACGCCGGACCGAAGGCCATGACCGACGACGCGACGAACGAGCACGAGAAGCCCGCCGACGAGGTGGTCGCGTCGGCCGGCGCGCCGGTGATCGACGATGCCGAGGATGACGACTCGCCGGTCGAACTGGCCGACCCGTTTGCAGGCGACGAAAACGCCAGGCCGGTGGAGGTCGCCAGCGGTGAAGACGCCCCGATCCTCGGCGAGCGTCACTGGTACATCCTCAAGGTTCAGAGCAACCGGGAAGACTCGATCCGCGAGACGCTTCTCCGCCGCATTTCCATGCAGGGCATGGACAAGTGGTTCGGAGAGGTGATCGTGCCGAAGGAGCAGGTCACCGAGTTCAAAGGGGGCAAGAAACGCGTCGTTTCCCGCAAGCTCTATCCGGGATACATCCTGGTGAACATGATCTTGAACGACGAGACGTGGTACCTGGTCCGGGAGACCGGCGGCATTGGCGACTTCACCGGCTCGGCCGGTCGTCCCAGCCCCATGCTTCCGCAGGACGTGGCCAAACTCCTCAATAAGGCCGAGGAAAAGACCGACGAGCAGCCCCGCCTGAAGATCAACTTCAAGAAGGGCGACCGAGTGAAGATCAACGAGGGCACCTTCGAAAACTTCGAGGGCGAGGTCGAGCAAATCGACGAGGCGAACGGCCGTGTGACGGTGATGCTCAGCATCTTCGGTCGATCAACGCCGGTGGATATCGAATATTGGCAGATCGAGACGGTGTGAGCCGCAGGCGGCGGGATTCGAGGGTAGAGTCAGGCCCGCAGCGGGCCCGCACGATTCAGGTTCAAAGGTTCAGGTTTCACAGACGGCTGACGAAGAAAGGTTGAAGCGATGGCGAAGCAGGTGGTTGGTCAGGCGAAGTTCCAGGTCCCGGGCGGCCAGGCGACCCCGGCGCCCCCGGTCGGCACGTCGCTCGGTCGATTCGGCATCAACCTCGGCCAGTTCGTGCAGCAGTTCAACGATCGCACCCGCGAGGCGGCCGGCATGCCGATCCCCGTGGTGGTGACCGTCTACAACGACCGCTCGTTCGAGTTCATCACCAAGAGCCCCCCGGCTGCCGCCCTCCTCAAGAAGGCCGCCGGCCTCGCGAAGGGCTCCGGTGTGCCCAACAAGGACAAGGTCGGCAAGGTCACGAAGGCCCAGCTCGACGACATCGTCCGGCTCAAGGGGGCCGACCTCAACGCCCGCGATGGCGAGCATGCCCGTCGCATGGTCGAGGGCACCGCCCGCAGCATGGGCATCGTCGTCGAAGGCTGAGGCAGCCTTTTTTGTCCCCACTTCAAACACAAGTTCACCCCAGACAAGTTCACCCCCAGATTCGAGGATCATGACCGTGGCTACGACCAAGCGGATGCGGGCGATGCTCGCCGTGAAGCCGAAGACCGACGACGCCCTCCCGGTGGCTGATGCGGTCGCCGTGCTCAAGAAGTACCCCCCGACCAAGTTCGACCAGACCGTCGAGATCCACATGCGGCTCGGGATCGACCCCAAGCAGGCAGATCAGATCATTCGTGGCTCGATCGTGCTGCCCCACGGCATCGGGAAGTCGAAGCGCGTGGTCGTGTTCGCGAAGGGCAACCTCGCCGACGACGCCAAGGCTGCCGGAGCTGAGGAGGTCGGGGCCGACGACCTGGCCAAGAAGATCAAGGAAGGCTGGACCGACTTCGACGTCTGCATCGCCGCTCCCGACATGATGGGTCTGGTTGGTCCGCTCGGGAAGGTGCTCGGCCCTCGCGGGTTGATGCCGAGCCCTCGCGCCGGCACCGTGACCGCCGACATCAAGAAGACCGTGAGCGAGTACAAGGCCGGCAAGGTGGAGTTCCGCAACGACCCCACCGGCATCGTGCATGCCGTCGTCGGCAAGGCGAGCTTCGACGCCGCCAAGCTCGTCGACAACATCCGCGCCTTCATCGATCACATCGCCGGCATGCAGCCGTCGAGCGTTCGCGGCCAGTACCTCAAGAGCATCTCGATCTCCGGCACCATGACGCCTGGCGTGATGGTGACCGGCTGATCTCCGCCCCTCGTTTCATTCCTCGTTTTCCCGGATTCCGTTTGCCATGAGCAAAGCCATCAAGGACATGCTGGTCGACGACCTCAAGGGCCGCCTTACGGGGGTTGGCGATGTGATCGTCGTCAGCCTCGGAAAGCTCGACGCGCAGAAGACCACGCAGCTGCGTCAATCGCTTCGCAAGAAGCGGATCAGCCTGCAGCTGGTCAAGAACAGCCTCGCCCGTCGGGCGATGGCCGACACCCCGCTTTCGCCCGCCTTTGATCAGGCCGAAGGCATGCTCGCGATTGCCTGGGGTGGTGAAGACGTCGTCGATCTGGCGAAGGAGCTCGATCGCCTCCAGGGCGTGAAGGACTTCGAGGGCTTCGAGTGCCGGGGCGGCGCCCTCGACGGAGCGCGGCTCAGTGCGGGAGATGTGAAGCTGGTCGCCAAGTGGCCGACCCGCTCCGAGCAACTCTCGATCCTCTCGGGTCAGATCAGCTCGCTCGGCGGCAGGCTCTCCGGCCAGATTCTGGCTGCGGGCGGTGCTCTCGCCGGGCAGATCAAGTCTCGGGTTGAGGACCTCGAAAAGGCCGCTGGTGGGGAGGCGACTGCCTCCTGAACCGGTCCCGCCCCGGGATTTTTGGGGGCGGGCTTCACTCCGCGATTTCTCATGGTATGACAATGGGCTCGGCTGGTTGGCTCCGGGCAGCCTCCACCGACGGTACGACAAACCACATCGGCATCTCACTCACCATATCCAGCGGCCGCCGGACCCTCCGGCGAGTCCGCATATTTCGAAGGGAAAGGACCTCGAGCGATGGCAACGGCTGAAGCGACTCGTGAATTCTCGAAGGACACCA
Source organism: Pirellulales bacterium (assembly GCA_040397625.1). GTDB lineage: Bacteria > Planctomycetota > Planctomycetia > Pirellulales > UBA1268 > QWPN01. Next base: position 3,695 of record JBBAVQ010000038.1, read on the forward strand.
AGGACCTCGGCGACAAGATCGTCGGCCTCACGCTGAAGGCGGCGAAGGAGTTGTCGGATTACCTCGACGAAGTTCACGGCATCAAGCCGGCTGCCGGCGGGGCGGTCATGATGGCTGCTCCGGGTGCCGGTGGTGCTGGCGGCGGCGCTGCTGGTGCCGAGGCGGCTGCCGAGAAGACCGAGTTCGACGTCGTTCTCGAGGCGTTCGGCGACAACAAGATCGGCGTCATCAAGGTGGTGCGTGCTGCGACTGGCCTGGGTCTCAAGGAGGCCAAGGACATGGTCGAAGGCGCTCCCTCCAAGGTGAAGGAAGGCATCTCGAAGGCCGACGCCGAGAAGCTGAAGAAGGAACTGGAAGAGGCCGGCGCCAAGGTCGCGATCAAGTAAACGCGTTAAAAAAGCCGTTTGGCGGCGGGAGTTTGGCCTCCCTGTCGCCAAACGGTATAGTTTTTGCGTATACTGTCCGTCCCTGCCGTCCTGCCCCCGCTGTCCAGTTATCCCTGTTTGTTGGCCGCCCTGAAGGTCGCCCTGTCCGTCGTGGCCTGCGCGCCATTGGCGGATCCGACGATCGAACTGTCGATCGACGGTCCGTTGTGGTGAAGCGGATTCGAGACTCGACAGCGTCCTGAATGGAACGCGACCCGATCGCGGCCTGACCAGACCATCCCGAGGAGTTTTCTGTCAATGGCAACTCGCGCCGTCCGCCGCCTCCAGCCCAGTGAAGTTCGCCACTTCGGCAGCCGTCGCGCCAGCCATCACATTCCCGATCTCACCGAGATCCAGACCAGGTTCTACGACAAGTTTCTGCAGTACGACGTTCCTGCTGCGAAGCGGAAGGACGAGGGCATCGAGGGCGTGCTCAGGGAAATCTTCCCGATCGAGAGCTACGACCGCACGGTGAAGATCGAGTACCTGCGGTACGAACTGGGCAAGCCCCGCTACAGCCCCGACGAGTGTCGTCAGCTCCGGTTGACCTACGGCCGTCCGCTGCGCGTCTGGCTGCGGCTCACTCGTGAGCAGCCGATCGAGGAGGAAGTCTATCTCGGCGACATCCCCATCATGCTTGGTGGTGGAGAGTTCATCATCAACGGTGCCGAGCGGGTGGTGGTGAGCCAGCTGCATCGTTCGCCGGGTATCGACTTCGTGGCCGACACCGAGTCGAGCGATCGCAAGACGCACAACTGCCGCATCATTCCTGAGCGGGGGAGCTGGATTGAGCTCAACGTGTCGAAGAAGGACACGATGCAGGTCCGCATCGACCAGAGCGGCAAGTTCTCGGCGCTCACGCTCCTGCGGGCGATGGACCCGAAGTACACCTCCGACGCTGAAATCCTCAAGCTCTTCTACAAGACCGAGAAGGTGAAGACCGAGGGCGGTCGGTATGTCGCCAAGGTCGAGGGCAAGATCGCGGTCGACGACATCGTCTACCCGAAGGGGAGCGAGCGGGCGGGCGAAATCATCGTCGATGCTGGCTGCAAGATCACCCACGATCAGGCGGAGCTGATCTGCACCTCGGGCCTCAAGGCGGTCGAGGTGATGCTGGAGCAGAAGGTCCCGCTGATCGTCAACAGTCTCCGCGAGGATGCCGACGAATCGAAGCGTCGGACCGGGGTCGCTCCGAGCCATGAAGACGCGCTGATCCGCATCTATCAGCGGCTGCGGCCCGGGAATCCGCCAGCACTCGACAAGGCGCGGGCCCTGTTCGACGAGAAGTTCAAGGATACCAACCGCTACCGGCTGGGTCGCGTTGGCCGGTTCCGCATCAATCGCAAGCTTGGCCTCGACGTTCCCGAGACGGAGATGACGCTGCGGGCCGAGGACATGATCGCGGCGATCCGCTACATGCTCCAGCTCAGCGAGGGCGAGGGCGAGGTGGAGGTGGACGACATCGACCACCTCGGCAATCGCCGGCTGCGGACGATCGACGAGCTTGCCAGCGACGAGCTTCGCAAGGGCTTCCTGAAGCTCCGCCGCACCGTCCAGGAGCGGATGAGCCTCAAGGACGTCGCGGAGATGTCGCCGCGCACCCTCATCAATCCCAAGAGCATCTCGGCAGCGATCGAGTATTTCTTCGGTCGCGGCGAGCTTTCTCAGGTGGTGGACCAGACCAACCCGCTCTCGATGCTGACGCACGAGCGGCGGCTCTCGGCCCTCGGCCCAGGCGGCCTCAATCGCAAGCGGGCAGGCTTCGAGGTCCGCGACGTCCACATTTCGCACTACGGCCGGATCTGCCCGATCGAGACGCCGGAAGGCACGAACATCGGCCTGATCTCCAGTCTGGCGATCTACTCCGGCGTCGACTCCTACGGATTCCTGGTGACGCCGTATCGCAAGGTGTCGAAGTCGAAGCTGACCGACGACGTCGTCTGGCTGCGGGCTGACGAGGAGCATGACGCCCACCTCGCCCCGGCCGATGCGACGGTGGTCGACGGCAAACTCGTCGGAGACACGATCATCGCCCGCTACAAGGGCGACTTCGTGCTCGTGCCGGCGGAAGACATCGAGTACATCGACGTCGCGCCCAGCCAGATGGTTGGCGTGTCGGCCGGGCTGATTCCGTTCCTCGAGCATGACGACGCCAATCGCGCGCTCATGGGTTCCAACATGCAGCGGCAGGCCGTGCCGCTGCTCGTCACGGAGCCGCCGGTGGTGGCGACGGGCATGGAGCGCGACGTGGCCACGAACTCCGGCTTGCTCGTGCGGGCCGGGAAGAAGGGCACGATCACCTACGTCGATGCCGAGTCGATCGAGGTCACGCCTCCGGGCGGGGCTGCCCCGGACGTCTATCCGCTGCGGAAGTACGTCGGCCTCAACGAGCGGACCTGCCAAAACCAGAAGCCGATCGTGCAGCTCGGTCAGAAAGTCGAGAAGGGCGAGGTGCTCGCCGACGGTGCAGCGACCTACAAGGGCGAGTTGGCCCTGGGCCGTAACGTGCTCGTCGGCTTCATCGCCTGGGACGGCTTCAACTTCGAGGATGCGATCATCATCAGCGAGGAGCTGGTGGAGGACGACGTCTACACCTCGATCCACATCGAGGAATACGACATCGAGATCCGCGACACGAAGCTCGGCCGTGAGGAGTTCACCCGCGACATCCCCAACGTGGGCGAGCGGGCCCTGCACAACCTCGACGAGAGCGGCATTGTCCGCATTGGCACCTATGTTCGCCCCGGCGACATCCTCGTCGGAAAGGTCTCGCCCAAGAGCAAGACCGAGCTGACGCCGGAAGAAAAGCTGCTGCACGCGATCTTCGGCCGGGCCGGTGAGGACGTGAAGAACGACTCGCTGGAGGTGCCGTCGGGCGTCGAGGGTATCGTCACCGCCACCGAGAAGTTCTCGCGGCAGATGAGCCTTTCGGAGGACGAGCGGCGCGAGTTTCAGAAGCAGCTCAAGGAGGCCGAGAGCGAGGGCAACCTGCGGATCGCGGAGGCCTTCGGTGCGATGGTCGCCGAGATGGAGAAGGTGCTCCAGAAGCCGCTGACGGCCGATGACGGCAGCCCGCTGGTGCGGAATCAGGACCACAAGGTGGTGGCGGAGCGGGCTGCGGCTTTCAAGCCGGACGAGTTCGACATCCGTTCGCCGCAGCGCAAGGCCGACGTCGACAAGATCATCAAGACGATGTGGCCCGCCGTGGAGGAGGCGATCGACGGCAAGGACCGCCGGCTGAACAGCATGAAGCGGGGCGACGAGCTTCGTCCCGGCGTGCTGCAGATGGTGAAGGTCTACGTTGCCGCCAAGCGGGTGATCTCCGTCGGCGACAAGATGGCCGGACGCCACGGCAACAAGGGTGTGATCGCCAAGATCCTGCCCAAGGAGGAGATGCCCTTCCTTGCCGACGGCACCCCGCTGCAGATCCTGCTCAACCCGCTGGGCGTGCCGAGCCGCATGAACGTGGGTCAGATCCTCGAAACGCATCTCGGGTGGGCCGGAAAGATCCTGGGATTCCAGGCGATCACGCCGGTATTCGACGGAGCCAGCGAAGAAGACATCAACAAGGTGCTCGACGACGCCAATCTCCCGCGGCACGGCAAGGCGCAGCTGTTCGACGGCCGCACCGGCGAACCGCTCGAGCAGGAGACGACGGTGGGCTACATCTACATGCTGAAGCTCCACCACCTCGTGGACGACAAGGTCCATGCCCGCTCCACGGGCCCGTACTCGCTCATCACCCAGCAGCCGCTGGGAGGCAAGGCGCGGTTCGGCGGCCAGCGGTTCGGCGAAATGGAAGTCTGGGCGCTCGAGGCCTATGGTGCGGCGTACATCCTCCAGGAGCTCCTCACGGTGAAGAGCGATGACGTGGAGGGCCGCACGAAGATCTACGAGAGCATGGTGAAGGGCGAGAACACGCTCGAGGCCGGCACGCCCGCCAGCTTCGACGTGCTCACCAACGAGATTCGTGGCCTGGCCCTGAACATGCAGTTGGAGAAGCGGCGGATATAGCTTCGCGCGGGCGAGGCCATCGTGGCCTTCGCCTGCGTGGGGAGCCTCCGGGACCTTCGGTCTCCCGGGGTTTCACGACAGTCAAGCCTCCAGCCTGATAGCACACAATCGATCAATATTTGCCTCGAAAGGCCCTAGGAGAATCGCCCGTGAGCATCGGTGAAGCCACCTACGATCGCGTCAACGACTACTCGGCCGTGAAGATCAGCCTGGCCCGGCCGCACGACATTCGCAGCTGGTCGTTTGGCGAGGTCAAGAAGCCCGAGACGATCAACTACCGCACCTTCCGTCCCGAAAAGGACGGCCTGATGTGCGAGAAGATCTTCGGACCGGAGAAGGACTGGGAGTGCTCCTGCGGCAAGTACCGCGGCATGAAGTACAAGGGGATGATCTGCGATCGCTGCGGCGTGAAGGTCACTCACTCCCGCGTTCGCCGCAAGCGCATGGGCCACATCGAGCTCGCCGCGCCCGTGGTGCACATCTGGTTTTTCAAGGCGATGCCGAGCCGGCTCGGGGCCCTCCTCGACATGAAGACGTCGAGCCTCGAGAAGGTGATCTACTTCCAGGACTACGTCGTCCTCGACCCGAAGGACACGCCCCTCAAGAAGCAGCAGTTGCTCACCGAGGAGGAATACCGCGAGGCCCGGACCACGTACGGCGACGGCAGTTTCGACGCCGAGATGGGGGCCGAGGCGGTCCGCAAGCTCTTGCTGGGGCTCGACCTGGTGACGCTCTCGCGAGACCTCCGCGAGGAACTCGCCACCACCAACTCCAAGCAGAAGAAGAAGGATCTCGTCAACCGGCTGAAGATCGTGGAGAGCATTCGCGACAGCGAGAACAAGCCCGAGTGGATGGTGCTCGACGTCATCCCCGTGATTCCGCCCGATCTTCGGCCTCTGGTGATGCTCGACAGTGGCAACTTCGCCACCAGCGACCTGAACGACCTCTACCGCCGGATTATCAACCGCAACAACCGGCTCAAGAAGCTGGTCGACCTCAACGCGCCCGAGGTGATCATCCGCAATGAGAAGCGGATGCTGCAGCAGTCGGTCGACGCGCTGTTCGACAACAACCGCTGCAAGCGGCCGGTGCTGGCCTCGAGCAACCGCCCGCTCAAGAGCCTGACCGACATGATCAAGGGGAAGCAGGGTCGGTTCCGGGAAAACCTGCTCGGCAAGCGTGTGGACTACTCGGCACGGTCGGTGATCGTGGTGGGCCCGAACCTGCGTCTCCACCAGTGCGGTCTGCCGAAGAAGATCGCGCTGGAACTCTACCAGCCGTTCATCATCCGGCGGCTCAAGGAACTCGGCCACGCCGACACGATCAAGAGCGCCAAGAAGATGCTCGAGCGGAAGGACGCCGAGGTGTGGGACATCCTCGAGGAGGTGATCCGCAACCATCCCGTGCTCCTCAATCGTGCTCCGACGCTGCATCGCATGGGCATTCAGGCCTTCGAGCCGGTGCTCGTGGAGGGCAACGCGATCAAGCTCCACCCGCTCGTCTGCAAGGGCTTCAACGCCGACTTCGACGGCGACCAGATGGCCGTCCACCTGCCGCTCTCGATCGAGGCTCAGGTCGAGGCACATACGCTGATGTTGTCGACGAACAACATCTTCAGCCCGGCCAACGGTGCGCCGATCATCTCGCCCTCACAGGACGTGGTGATGGGCTGCTACTACCTGACGATGGCGATTCCCGGCCGGAAGGGCGAGGGAATGGTGTTCAAGGATTTCGCCGAGGTGGAGATCGCCCACTCGCTGCGGAAGGTCGACACGCACGCCAAGATCAAGGTCAAGCTGCCCGCCAAGCGCCGGCTCAAGACCGACATCGAAGCGCAGGCAAAGCCGGGCGCGGTCATCGAGACCACCGCCGGCCGCGTGCTCTTCAACTCGAGCCTGCCCGAGGGGATGCTCTTCTACAACATCCCGATGCGTTCAAGTGAGTTGGCCCGCGTGATCTCCGACTGCTATCAGACGCTCGGACGGCGCAAGACGATTGACCTGCTCGACGACATGAATCGTGTCGGCTTCGGCTGGAGCACGAAGAGCGGCCTGTCATTCGCCACCGACGATCTCATCACCCCCACGAGCAAGACTCGGATCATCGGCGACGCTGAGAAGGAAGTGATGAAGATCCTCAAGCGGTACCAGAAGGGCGTGATCACCGACGGCGAGCGGTACAACTCGGTGCTTGATGCCTGGACGCACGCCCGCGAGCAGATCACCAAGGAGATGATGACCGAACTCGAGCAGGATACGGATGCCAAGCCGACCCGTCGGCCTGGCTACGTTAATCCGATCCACCTGATGGCCCACTCCGGTGCCCGAGGCGGTGTCGAGCAGATCCGGCAGCTCGCCGGCATGCGTGGTCTGATGGCGAAGCCGTCGGGCAAGATCATCGAGACGCCCATCAAGGCGAACTTCCGCGAGGGCCTGACGGTGCTCGAGTATTTCAGCTCGACGCACGGTGCCCGCAAGGGTCTCGCCGACACTGCCCTCAAGACGGCCGACTCGGGATACCTCACGCGCAAGCTCGCCGACGTGGCACAGAACGTGGTCGTGACCATGCACGACTGCGGCACCACGCAGGGGATCACCAAGGGCGTGATCTATCGCGGCGAGAAGGTCGAAGTGAGCCTCGCCGACGGCATTCGCGGCCGCGTCAGCCGGTCTGACATCCGCAACCCGATCACCGACGAGGTGATCGTCCGGGAAGATGATCTGATCACGCCGAAGATGGCGCGGCAGGTCGAGGAACTCGGTCTCGAGAAGATCCAGGTCCGCAGCCCGCTCACCTGCGAGGCGCCGCTGGGTGTCTGCCGGCTCTGCTACGGCATGGACCTCTCCACGGGATCGCTCGTCGAGGAGGGCATGGCGGTGGGCATCATCGCCGCCCAGAGCATCGGCGAGCCGGGTACCCAGCTGACGATGCGGACCTTCCACATCGGTGGCGTGGGTCAGCGTGCCATCGAGGAGAGCGAGAGCAAGGCGAAGCGGGCTGGCACGGTGAAGTTCACCAGGCTCCGCACCGTGACCAACGAGCAGGGCGAGGCCGTCGTGCTCGCCCGCAACGGCGAGATCGCGATCATCGACGCGAAGGGCCGTGAACTCGAGAAGTTCGAGATTCCCGCCGGTGCAATCCTGAAGGTGAAGGACGACGACGAGGTCAAGCCGGGCACCGTGCTCGTGCAGTGGGACCCCCACTCGATCCCGATTCTCTCCGAAGTGGCCGGTAAGGTCCGCTACGAGGACGTGATCGAGAACGAGACGCTCCGCATCGAGAAGGACCCCAGCGGTCACTTGCGGCGGATGATCATGGAGCACAAGGGTGTGTACCATCCGCAGGTGGTGCTGGAGGACGAGTCGGGCAAGATCCTCGACTTCTACTATCTGCCGGAGAAGGCCTATATCGAGGTGTCTCAGGGCGAGATGGTGGCCGCCGGCCACATCCTCGCCAAGACGCCCCGTGAGGCGTCGGGCACGCAGGACATCACCGGCGGTCTCCCGCGGGTGACGGAGATCTTCGAGGCCCGCAAGCCCAAGGATCCCGCGATCATGGCGGAGATCGACGGCAAGGTCGAACTTCTCGGCGAGAAGCGGCGTGGCAAGCGGACGATCGTGGTCAAGAACGAGAGCGGCATCGAGAAGGAGCATCTCGTCACGCACGGCAAGCACCTTCGGGTGCACGCCGGCGACATCGTCAAGGCGGGCGAGGCGCTCGTCGACGGGCCGCTGGTGCCGCACGACATTCTGCGGATTTCGGGCGAGGAGGCGGTGCAGCAGTACCTCACCCGCGAGATCCAAAACGTCTACCGCAGCCAGCGGGTGGACATCGACGACAAGCACATCGAAATCATCGTTTCGCAGATGCTGCGGAAGGTGAAGATCGAGACCGTCGGTGATACGACCCTGCTGCCGGGCAGCGTGATGGACAAGTTCGAGTTCCGCAGCGCCAACGACCGAGTCGCCGAGTGTCTGCGGATCACCGACAAGGGCGACAGCGAGTTCGAGGTCGGGGCGATCGTTCCGAAAGACGTGCTCGCTCAGGCCAATGCCCAGATCGAGACCCTCGGCGGTGCGTCTGCCAAGGGGGCGAAGCCGAAGCCGGCGACGGCCAGCACCCAGCTGCTCGGGATCACCAAGGCGAGCGTTCAGAGTTCGAGTTTCATCTCGGCAGCCAGCTTCCAGGAAACCACCAAGGTGCTGACCGAAGCGGCACTCGCGGGAAAGATCGACAACCTCGTCGGCCTCAAGGAGAACGTGATCCTCGGGCACCTCATTCCGGCCGGTACCGGCTTCAACACCTTCCAGTCGGCCGAGGTCCGCGTCCGGCCGGAGGCGCTCGAGTCGCTGCGGATGGATCGGGAGAATGTCCTGGCCCGTCAGTTCCCGCTGCTCGAGGCTGCCGCCACGGGCGATGCCGCGGCCGAGGGTGCCGCCGAGCCGGCCGACGGTGGTGTCGCCACGCTGGACGCTGGCGGCGACGAGTAGCCCTCGCGGGTATCGCGGTCCAACGAGTCCATGCGGGCGTGGCCTGTGGCGAAAGCTGGGCCACGCCCGCTGTCATATCCGGCGCAGCCGTCAGGACCGGGAGCGGAAGCTTGTTGCTGCCGTGAGAGTGTCGAAGTACTGTCGAAGGCAGGTCGGTTGCCGCCTTCCGCCAGGACGAACCCGTGTCACGCACAGCCTCAACGCTCCTCCTGTTCGTTGCCGTCTGGACGACGGCTGCCTCCGCCGAAGTCGCTCCCTACAACCCCTACGCCGATGCGCAGGATGCACCGCCACCGATCGCAGCCGACGGGACGATCCATTGGGGGACCTTCTACAAGTCGGCGAAGCTGCAGCAGGCCTACGAGCGGCTCTGGAACCTGGGCGCCTGCCGCGGCTCGAACAAGGCGATCACCGTTCCCGTCGCCGAGAACAAGGTGGTGATCGACCGTCTGCCCGAGGCCGAATTCAAGGGAGTGGTGCGGGCGGTGGAAGGCCAGACCGCCGGTGGCATGGTCGCCTTCGATGAGCCGAGTTCAGCCGCCGGCAATCAGATCGAGCCACTCGTCGCGCAGTTTCATCCGGCTGGCGTGACCAGATTCCAGGTCGTGGGGCCGGCGCCGGTGTCGATTCTTGCGGCCGGCATGGTGGTCAGGCTGCGGGCGGAAGTCGATGCCAAGGGGCGCACGGTGACGCCCGTGTCGACGTTCGAAATCGTGACGCCCCCGACGGGCTTCGTCCCCGATGCCGTCCGTCCGGGCCAGGTGGACACGATCGTCGGAACCGTTGTCTCCATCCGCAAGAACGCGGTGCTGCTCCGCGTCGATGCCGGAACGGTGCGGCGGATCACGCTCGAACTCGATAGCCATGCCGTCGTCACGATCGATGCGGCCCGCCTCGACCTGGTCGCTGCAGGCGATGCGATCGAGGTCAAGGGCCGTCTGTGGACGGGAGAAGGAGCGATGGGCGCGGGCACCATCTTCGTGTCCGACGTGATCGTGTCGAAGCGTCCACCGGCTGACCCGACTGCCGGCCAGCCGGGGCCGCGGACCGTCGGGGCCCGCTGAGCCGCCCGATCGGGCGGATGGTGGAAACAGCCCCGTACGGGCCGTAGAGTGGTCGCGGTGGGCCGAGCGTCGGCCCGTCCGTGCAACCCCGTATCGACAAATCCACCAATGGCGTCGCGAACCGCTCGAGCGACGCACGAAGCCCTGCTCGAGGAGTTTGCCCGTCGGATGCTCCGCCAGCGACTTCGGGCCGTGGGCCGGGCGGTATCGGCCGTGTCTTCGGGAAACCCGCGGGCTGAGGCTGTGCATCGGGTGCGGGTTGCAGCGCGCCGGGCAAGCGCCACCATCACCGCCTTCCGGCCGCTCATTCCCCGGCGGCATCGCCGCTGGTTCAAGAAGTCGCTCCGGCGGATTCGCGATGCGGCCGGGGAGGCCCGCGACCTCGACGTGCTCGTCCTCCGCTGTCGGGCGGGGACACCCGTGGTGCCGGAGCCGACCGCCCGCCAACGGCTGGTGGAGGCGCTTGCGAGGCGACGGCCGGAGACGCGGCGCGGGCTCCAGGCTGGGATCGCGAACCTGCGGTCGCGGGACTGGGAGGCTCGGACGGCCTCGCTCATCGCCGCCGTGGCATCTGCGAAGAAGCACCAGACGATCGCCCTGTTTGTCCACCGTCGATCGCGGCAACTCGTCGGCAGGTTTCTCGACCGGCTCGACGATCATCTCCACGACGGTCGTGAGATCCATCGGCTGCGGATCGACACGAAGAAACTGCGGTACATGCTGGAGGTGTTCGCCGCCGCGACGCCGAGGGCCGCCGACACCGCCAGTGACCGCACGCTTCGCCTCCTGCAGACGCGACTGGGCGAGTTCACCGACCATGCCGCCGCCGCGGAGCGGCTGAAGCACTGGTCGCGGCGAACGCGCGACCCACGGGCCCGCCACGCACTCGTGGATGCGCGACGGCGGGAATCGGCCGCTGCGAGGCGCGCGAAGCACGGCTGCATGCGCTGGTGGGCCGCATCGCGTCGCGAGGCGATTGCCCGACAGTTGAAGCGAACCCTGGGAGGGAAGACGGCATGACCACCGCACGACGGCAACGAGCGCGCCCCGCGGCACGTCGGGGAGCATGGCTCTGGCTGCTGCCGGTGCTCCTCGCCGTGGGCGTGTGGCTGGCCGGCCGGCCCCGGCGTGAGGCGGCGATGCCGGCAGGGCCGTTCCAGCCCACCGTGACCGGAAGGGGGGCGCCGGCCGGCCCGCCGCCGGGAATGGTCTGGGTGCCCGGCGGTGAGTATTCGATGGGCTGCGTCGATCCTCGTGGCCTGCCGTTCGGCGGCACCGATCCGATGAACGACGCGCGGCCGGTGCATCGCGTGCGAGTCGCCGGCTTCTGGATGGACGCCCATGAGGTCACCAACGACCAGTTCGCCGCGTTCGTGAAGGCAACCGGCTACGTCACCGTGGCTGAGCGGCCGCCCCGGGCCGAGGACTTCCCGGGAGCGGCGCCGGAAAACCTTGTCGCGGGATCGATCGTGTTTACGCCGCCCGCCGAGCAGGTGCCGCTGCGGGACGCCACCGGGGTGGCGCACCTCCGCTGGTGGGCCTATGTGCCGGGTGCCTGTTGGAACCATCCGGCCGGCCCCGACAGCGACCTCGCCGGCAAGGGTAGCGAACCGGTGGTTCACGTCGCTTTCGAAGACGCCGAAGCCTACGCGGCGTGGGCCGGAAAGCGGCTGCCCACGGAGGCGGAGTGGGAGGTCGCGTCGCGAGGAGGGCTCGCCGGTGCGACCTATCCATGGGGCGACGAGTTCACGCCCGGCGGCCGCTGGATGGCGAACACCTGGCAGGGGCGGTTTCCGGGGGAAAACACCGCTGAGGATGGCTTCGCCGGCATCGCGCCGGTCGGCCGCTACCCGGCGAATGCCTACGGCCTCCACGACATGTCGGGAAACGTCTGGGAGTGGTGCAGCGACTGGTATCGCCCCGACACCTATGCGCAGGATGCCGCCAAGGGCACCGCGGTGGATCCGCATGGGCCATCCGACAGCCACGACCCCGCGGAGCCGGGACAGCCGAAGCGGATCCAGCGGGGCGGATCGTTTCTGTGCAGCGACCAGTACTGCTCTCGGTACATCGTCGGCACCCGCGGCAAGGGTGAGGTGTCGAGCGCCACCAACCACTGCGGCTTCCGCTGTGTGAAGCCGCCGGATCGGTGAACGGTTCTCACACGGGTTACGCATGATCCT
>JBBAVQ010000039.1:0-7648 GCA_040397625.1 Pirellulales bacterium
TCCTGATCCGTTGGGGATCCATGTTTGGGTAATTCACTCCCGTCCCGGATTATCCATTCCCCAGGAGCACAGGCCGTTGACTTTTTGTACACTGGTCATGTACAGTGGTCATAATGAAGATCACCGCGTCTGCTTTTAAGGCTCGTTGCCTGCGGCTCCTCGACGAGGTCAGCCGCACGGGCGAGGAACTCGTCATTCTCAAGCGCGGACGGCCTGTGGCCCGTGTGGTGCCGGCGCGCGACGACAAGCCGTGGTTGGCACTTCGCGGCCGCGGTGCGTTTACGGGAGATCCGTTTGCAGGCGTCGTCGATGAATCCGAAATCGAAGTCTTGCGATGAAGAAGCAGCCGCTCCTCGACACGCACGTCTGGATCTGGTGGATGCTGGGCGATTCTCGGCTTCCCGCTCGTGAGCGAAGAGCTCTGGATGACCTCCCGAGTGGTCAGCGTCCCCGGCTATGCGACATCAGCCTCTGGGAGGTTGCCATGCTCGTGCAACTCGGGCGTCTACGGATCGACGACAGCCTGGAGGAATGGTTGCGCGTCGCCGCTTCTCCAGCCACGGTTGAGGTGATGCCGATCAGCAGCGCCGTGGTCACGGAAATGAATCGCCTGCCCGCAACTTTTCACCAGGATCCCGCCGATCGCCTGATCGTGGCAACAGCCCGGGCTGCCGGGCTGCCGCTGGCCACTCACGACGCTCGCATCCGTAGGTCGCGACAGGCGTCGCTCTGGTCGGCGTGATCCTCATCTCGCGTCGCTGCTCTTGCCCGCAGTCGCTCTTTGGTGTATTAGTGTAATAATACACAAGATTCTTGGGCCTGATGGCTTCGCGCGCATGCCCCGCTCCGAGCCGCTGTTCGTCGTTCATGCCTCCTCCGGGGTGCCGATCTACCGGCAGCTCGTCGACCAGGTGGAGGCGCTCGTGGCCGGCGGCCGGCTCCGGCCGGGCGACCTGGTGCCGAGCGTGCGGCAGGTGGCCGGGGCGCTCGGCGTGAATCCGATGACGGTGTCGAAGGCCTGGAGCCGGCTCGAAGCCGACGGCGTGCTCATCCGCGATCGCGGCCGCGGCATGGTGGTGGCGGCGCGGCGGGAGACGGCGTCGCTCGCCGATCGCCGCGAGGAAGTGCAACCGCTCGTCGATCGCGCGGTCACCCACGCCCTCCACCTCGGCCTGACGCCCGCGCAGCTCGTGGCCCTGGTGCGGGAGTCCCTCGAGGAGCATCGGTCGTGCATGAATCGCCGTTCGTGATTGAGACGACCGAACTCGTGAAGCGGTTCGGCCTGAGGACCGTGCTCGATCGTGTCACCCTCCAGGTGCCGCACGGGCAGGTGATCGGGCTTCTGGGCCTCAACGGCTCCGGGAAAAGCACACTCATCAAGTGCCTGCTCGGGCTCCTTCGGCCCGACGCTGGCCGAGCTGCCCTGCTCGGCGCCGACTCATGGCAACTGGCTGCGCGGGAGAAGTCCCTGATCGGCTACGTGCCGCAGGAGGCCACGCTCTATCACTGGCTGACGGTGCGGCAGACCGTGGCCTACGTGTCGAGCTTCTATCCGTCGTGGGACCGCGCGTGGGGCGAGGAACTCGTCCGCCGCTGGGACCTTCCGCTCAGTCACCGCGTCGGGCCGCTCTCGGTGGGCCAGAAGCAGAAGCTCGCCCTCGTGCTCGCCCTCGGCCACCGGCCGGAGGGGCTGATCCTCGACGAGCCGGTGGCGAGCCTCGACCCGGTCGCGAGGCGGTGGTTTCTGGAGACGGTGCTTGAGACGGTCGCCGACGGCGTCGGTACCGTGCTCTTCTCGACCCACATCACCTCCGACTTGGAACGGATCGCCTCGCACGTCGCACTCCTCCGTGACGGGCGACTCGAGCTTCACGACGAGATCGACGCCCTCAAGGACCGGATCAAGCGGCTGCGGATCACGGCCCCGACCGACCTGCCCCGCGACCTCCGCCTGCCGGGCACGCTGCGGTCGGTCGTTCGCGGGAGCCAGGCGATCGTGACGCTCGACGGGGTCAGCGAGCCGCTCATCGCCGGCATCCGCGAACGGTTCTCGTCCGACGTGGTGGTGGACGACCTGAACCTCGAGGAGATTTTTCTCGAACTTCACGACGCCGAGTCGGCCGCGGCAGCCGTCGGGAGATGAGTGCGATGGCATCCCTGAGACGGCTCATGCTGGTGCTCCTGGCCATGCTCGCGCGGCCATGGATCTGGTTCGTGCTCGCGTTCTGGGTTCTGTGGCCGGTCCTCTCGCTCGTGTCGCACCTGATGACGCCGTTGGTCACGCGGACGCCCGTCGCCATCGTGTCTGGCCCCACGGTGCCGCCCAATGGCGGGGCCGACGTCCGCGAGGACCGCCTGGCGACGATCACGGACTGGCATGCCCTGTGGGCTCGCGTGTTTGTGGCGGTTCCGGGCGGAGGATCCAGGCTCGTCGAGGCCGACAGGGATCGCAGCGAACGACTCGGCGACTGGGACATCCTCGACCGACTCCCAGCGCTCGAGCGGCTCTGGATGACCGCGCCCGACGTGCTCTCAGGAGAGGGGTGGCGGCGGATCGGCGACCGCGCACGGCTCGAACTCCTCTCGCTCCAGAACGTCGGCACCTGCTACGCCGTGGGTGACGATGGTTTCACCAGTGATGGCCGCGACGCCCTCGCGCGGCTGACCCGCCTCCAGTACCTCGAACTCCGTGGCACGGGGCCCGACGCAGGAGTTCTCCTGCCGCCGCTGCCCGCGCTTGAGGCCTGCGGCATCGGCTGGAGACACCTTGAGGAGAATCTGACAGTGCTCGCCGCGGGCTCGCCCCGGCTGCACGCGCTCGCGCTGGAGACCTTTCCAGAGTTTCAGTTCACGCCTGGCATGCTCGCCGCCCTCCGCCAGATGCCGGCGCTCCGCACGGTGTATGTCGCCGCGGCGGTTCGGCCCGACGACGAGCCGGCGATGGCCCGCCAGGTCGCCGAAGTCGGGCGGGTGGTGCCGCAGGTTCGCGTCCGGCCGGGCAGCTATTCCGCAAAGCGGGTGCAGGCCGTGGGAGCTGCCACCCTGGCCCTCGCCGGCATTTCCTGGGTGTTCTGGTTTCAGGCGGCAACGCTGCTCGCCACGCCGCTGGCGTGGATGTTGCCTCGCCGGTTTCCACCGCACGCGGTCTGGCCGACGGCCGTGGCGCTGGCCAGCGGCGCGGCGTTTTTTATCCTCTGCCAGAGCTTCGGCGTCGCCTGGCTGCCCGCGCTGGGGCTGGCCCTGCTTGCCTGCGGCGTCGGGCTGTATGGGCCGGTCTTCGACGACACGCCCGGTTGGCCCACCCGGCTCACGCGGCTGACGATCGCCGCCGACTATGCCGGCGGCCTGCTGATCGGCGGCATATTCATAGGGGCGGCGGCGACGGCCGATCGCTGGCTGATGGGGTATGAGCCGGCGGCCGCTCTTGTTCTCGTCGTCGTGGCGGCCGCGTCGCTCAGCTGGAAGATCGCTCGCGTTGCTCGGCTGCCGCGGATCCTGGCCGAAGGGGGGCGGGAAGCCGTCGTCATGTGGCGCGTGGCCGGCGGGCAGGCCGGGGCATGGGCACCTGCGGCGCGTGCGGGCCACGCCGATCGCCGATGGTGGCGGCCCGACGGCGTGATTGACAGGCAGCTGGCTCGGCCGCTGCCGACAGCGGCCTCTGCCGCGGCCGCGTTCGCCGACATGCTCCGGCGGCCGCAGTCGCGGCTCCAGATCCTGCTGCTGGTCGGCTTCATGCTCGTCGCCAGCGGCGTCGTAACCGCGCTCCCCGGGATCCTCCCCGGGGGCGACACAGCATCGTGGCCGCCGACGAAGGGGTGGGCTGCGATCGTTGCCGTTCAGTTTGCCTGGCAGGCGGCCGCAATCTCCCTCTCGTCGACGGCCGGCCTGTGGTGGCAGCGGCGAAGCAGCCTCGCGCTCGACTTCCTCCGCCCGGTGTCGCGGCGGGACTACTGGCTGGGCCTTCGCGGGGCGGTTGCCCGCGACCTCATCCTGCCCATGGCGGTCATGGCTGCCGGCTTGGTGGCTGTGGCGAGTTGGTGGGGCCAGGGACGACCGCTCCCCTGGCTGGTGTCGGCGCTGGGATTTGCCAGCGTCATCGCCATAGCCCACGCGATGCTACTCGTCATTGCCACGAGCCGCCGCCCGCTCATCGCGGCGACGACCGCCATCTTCGTTCTCCTCGTGGCTGCATCCGGGCTGTTCGTGACAGTTCTCGAGTCGATCTCGTACGGTTGGCATGACGCGCCTCCCTTCCCCTGGTGGCGGCCCATCGCCGGGGCCATCGTTCTGCCCGCCGTCGGCCTCGCGATCCGCGCCGCTGTGCTCTCGCGGCTCGAGGATCGCGAAATCGCCTGACCGTGCACAAACGGATCATCACCTCGGAATGATGGCCGATGTCGATCTGTGCGCCTTCGGTGACACGGTTGCGGTGCTCGTCGAGGCGGGCGTTCATCGTGGCCTGCTTGCCGCTGCGGCAGATCGTCTTGAGCTCGATCAGGTTGTCGGCCCACGCCAGCTGCTGCTTGCTGCCCTCGAACGGCTCCCCCTGGAAGTCGGTCCGGATCTGTTCGCAGAGCACCGGCATCGCGAGCTGGTCGCAGACCCGCGGCAGGTCGATCCCGTGGGCAAAGAGCTGCCGCTCAACCTGCTCGACCCAGCGTGCGCTGGCAATGGGCTTCATGGAACGACTACTTCCGGATCCGGATCGTGTATCCGAGCGGATCGTCGGCCGATCCCCACCCGAACGCGAGCCCCACGTGGGCGATCGCGATCCACGCGGCGACGAGCGGCGCGGCGGCAAGCCACAGGGGGGCGAGGATCCAGCGCCAGGCCGACGACGGCGCGAGACCCCGGCACCAGAGCACGACGAGTTTGTTGGCGATCGCAGTCACGTCGGTGCCCCGAGGCTCCACCGACACCGCCGAGAACATGCCGAAGATCCGCCCGAGAGCGGTCGGCGTGTAGCGAAAGTAGTCGTGCGGGATGTAGTGGAATCGGGCGCTCCAGGGCACGGTGATGAATCCCTCCCCGCCCGGCTTGAGCACCCGGTGGATCTCCCTGACGAGCCGCCCGTGCTCGTAGACATGCTCGAGCACCTCGGTGCAGAGGACCGCGTCGAAGGTGCCGTCGGCGAACGGGAAGACGCCGCCGTCGAAGGTCGTCACGTCCGGGTTGGCGTAGCCAAACGCGCCGGCATCGGCGATATCGAGCCCGACATACCGCGTGCGAGTCGCATCGAGCAGGAAGCGATACGGCGATTGACCGCAGCCCACGTCGAGCACCTCGCCCGACCAGCCGGGCAGCACGCGCCGCAGGTGGCGATAGACCGTCAGCACCTGAAAGTCGACCAGCATGCGGCCGTGGAAGGCGAGCCTGCCGGCGAGCGACTCGCGCCTCCTATGAGGCCGCGGGCGGAATCCTTCTGGGGCGGCGGGGTGTGGGCTCATGGTGTCTGTCCGTCGCCCCAAGGCTACTCGCGCCGCAGGTCCGGACGCGAACACGTCGGCAGGGAATCACACTGGGCGCAGTGCCCGCGTGGATGCGGCCGCGACGCGGCGGTAGGATGAAGGCAGTGGTTGTGAGCCGGCTGCCGTTTGGAGGTACCGGCATGATCGCGATGCCGATAGATCGTGAAGCACCAGACCGTGCCGAGGATGGACATGCCACCTGACGGCTGGATCACCCTCCCGCCCGACCTCGTCGCGCGGCTGACCGCGTTTCGGGCTCGCGTCCGCCGGATCAAGTTTCTCGAGGCGGTGTGCCTCGCCGCCTGCGGCGTGGCGGCGGCGTTTCTCGCGGTGTTCCTCTGCGACCGGCTCGGCGAGACGCCCGCGGTGGTGCGACTCGCGATTCTGCTCGCCGCGGTCGCCGTCGGTCTCGCGGTGCCGCTGGCGATCCGCCGCTGGGGACTTGGCCTCGCGTCGCTCGAGCAGGTGGCGCGGCTGATCGAGCGGCGGTTTCCCGCCGTGGGCGACGAGCTGCTCGGCATCATCGACATCGTCCGCACCGGCGCCGCAGGTCAGGCGCGGTCGCGGGCCCTGTGTGAGGCCGCCGTGGCCCAGGTGGCCGAGCAGTCGCGGCGGGTGGACTTCACCGCAGCCACGCCCCCAGCTCGACTCGGTCGTTGGGCGGTGGCCGCCGGCCTGCCGCTGGCCGCCTGCGCCGCGATCGCCGCGGTGGCGCCCGCCGCGGCGGCCAACGCCTGGGCTCGCCTCGCCGCCCCCTTCGCCGCGATCGAGCGGTTCACCTTCGCCCGCGTTGCCCCGCTGCCAGAGCGGGTGGTGGTGCCGCACGGCGAGTCGGCCGAGGTCCGCGTGGCACTCCGCGACGACAGCCAGTGGCGGCCCGACGACGCTTCGCTCCGCATCGGTCGACAGCCGCCCTTGGCTGCGCGGCGCGACGGCGACCACTACGTATTCACGCTGCCGCCACAGGTCGCCGACGGGCCGCTTGTCGTCGCGGCCGGCGATGCCCGGCAGCGGGTGGGCCTCGCGGCTGTGCACCGGCCGGAGCTCGCCGGCATCGAGGCGGAGGTGGTGCTCCCCGAGTATCTCCAGCGGCCGGGCAGCCGGCGGCAGGACATTCGCGGCGGCATGATCGCACCGGTGAAGGGGAGCAGTGTGTCGATCGTCGCCACCGCCACCCGCGATCTTGCGGCAGCGACCGTCGATGGCGCGGCGGTGCAGCCGACCGGCCGGGAGATCCGCACGCCGGTGCGGGTCGTTGACGGCGAGGAAAAGGTCTCGCTCTCGTGGCGCGATGCCGATGGCCTCGAGGCGGCGGCTCCGCTCCAGGTCGTGATCGCCGCGCGGGCCGACGAGCCGCCGATGGTGGTGATGCTCGACGTGCCACAAACACGGGGCATTCTGCTCGAGACCGACACGCTCAAGTTCAAGGTCGCGGCCCGCGATGACTTCGGCATCCGCCGCGTGGGCCTCGAATGGGAGGGGCTTGCCGACTCGTTCGCGTCGAGCGGCACGGCGACCGACGCGGCGGCGCTGGAAAAGGGCGAGCGAATCCTGCAGGCGGGTGGCGGCGAGGTCGAGTCGCTCGACGCCGCTGCCACGTTCTGCCCCGATGCCCTCGGCATTCGGCCGCAGCCGATCGCCATCCGGGCCTTCGCCGAGGATTACATGCCGGGCCGAGGCCGGGCGGTGTCGTCGCCACTGGTGCTGTATGTCGTCGATCGGGCCGAGCACGCGCTGGTGCTCAACACCCGGCTCCAGCAGTTCCGCCAGCAGGCGAGCGAGGTCCGTGATCGCGAGATGGGCTTGCTCGCCACCAACAAGGAGTTGCGGAAGCTGCCCGCCGAGCAGTTGCTATCGCCTGAGAGTCGGGGCCGGCTCGAGGCGCAGGCGGCGGCCGAGGAGGCGAATGCCCGTCGGCTCGACCGGCTCGTGGACGAAGGTGCCGACCTCGTCCGGGAGGCGCTCAAGAACCCCGAGTTTGAGGCGACCACGCTCGAGCAACTCGCCGAAGACATCCAGACGCTCGCCGACATCGCCGAGAGCCGGATGCCCGGCGTGGCCGACCTGCTGGCGCAGGCGGCCAGCGCGCGGCTCGCCTCCGGGAAGCCGCAGGCTGGCCAGCCCCAGCCTGGTCAGGGCAAGCCGCCGTCGGGCAAGCCGGGCGATCAGCAGCCGGGTGA
>JBBAVQ010000039.1:7748-15057 GCA_040397625.1 Pirellulales bacterium
CAAGCCCGGTGAGGCCAAGCCCGGTGAGCAGGCGGCGGAGTCGAAGCCCAGTCAGCAGCCGGGCGAGCCCTCTGGCGAGCAGCAGTCCGGGGGCGAGTCGCCGCGGGTTGGCGAGCAGCGGGAGCAGGCTGGCGGCGGCGCACCCGACGGTGGCGAGGATGACCCTCAGGAAAAACCGTCGATCCCACAGGTCGTCGACACCGAGTCGTCGCAGCAGCCGAAGGGGGAGGAGCAAGGGGGCGGGAAGCCCGGTGGACCGGGCCGGTTCGGCCTTCCCTCCACGCAGGCCGGTGTGGCACCGCCCCAGGAGCCGGGCGAGGAGAGCGAGCCTGCCGCCGACGAGGCGCTCGACGAGGCGATCGCGAAGCAGGAGGAACTGCTCGCCGAGTTTGCGAAGGTGGCCGACGAACTCGCCGCGGTGATGGCTCGGCTCGAGGGGAGCACGTTCGTGAAGCGGCTCAAGCTCGCCTCGCGGGAGCAGGGCGAGATCGGCAGCCGGATCGCGGCGATGGCGGCCGAGGCCTTCGGCAAGGCCGACCGACAGCCCGATCCGGTGAAGCGGGCGCTCGGCGACGTACGCGAACAGTCGCTCCGCGAGACCGACCGGATGTCGGCGCTGATGGACGATCTGCAGGCCTACTTCGACCGTCGGCAGCTGCCCGCCTTTCACACCGTGCTCGAGGAAATGAAGGAACTCGACACGCTCGGCAGCCTCCGCCAACTCTCCGACGACGTCCTCAAGGAGGCGGGCATGTCGATCGCGCAGGCGGAGTTTTGGTCGGACACGTTCGATCGGCTCGCCGACGATCTCGTGCCGCCGCCGCAGGGCGGCAGCGGCGAGGGAGGCGGTCCGCCGCGCGAGAGCGTGCCGCCGGAGGTGGTGCTCGAGGCGATGAAGATCCTCGAGGAGGAGGTGAACCTCCGCGAGGAAACCCGCGTGGCCCAGCAGGCGAAGCCGGCGGTGGCCCCCGACGACCATGCAGCCCAGGCCGAGAAGCTCGCCGACCGACAGGACGCGCTCGCCGACCGGGTCGTCGATCTCGTCGATCGGCTCCTCGAGGAGCCCGACGGCGAGCAGTCGTTCGGGCAGGAGATCCAGCTCTTCGAGAAGGTGGAAGAGGTGATGGCCGAGGCGACCGACCTGCTCGGCACGCCCGACACGGGGCCAAAGGCGATCGGCGCCGAGACGGAGGCGATCGAACTGCTGCTTGCCGCCCAGGCCGCGGCCTCGAATGGCGGCGGTGGTGGTGGCGGCGGCGGTGGTGGTGGCAGTGCGACGCCCGGTGGCGGCGGCACCGGCACGGCCACGAGCGCGGCGCTCGCGCTCGCCGGCCGCGGCAACCGCAGCGGCCGCGGCGAGGGAGGTGAGAAGGAGCAGGCCACCGGGACGAGCGGCCGCGTGCTGCCCGAGGAGTTTCGCGCCGGACTCGACGCCTACTTCAACAAGTTCGAGAAGGAGCGGCGTTGATGCTCGAGCGTTTGATCCTTTCCGGCATGTCCCTGCTGTTTCTCGCCACCACTGCGGTGCAGGCGCAGGGCCCGGTCGTCCGCTACGGCGACCCGGTGCCCCGCGACGTCCGCGAGATGTACGACGCTGGGCTACGGTATCTCATCAAGACGCAGGACGACAGCGGCGCGTGGAAGGACGGTCAGGCCGGTCCCGGCGTGACCGGGATGGCCGTCATGGCGCTACTCGCGTCGGGCGAGGATCCCAACCACGGCCCCTACCGGGTGCCGATCCGCAAGGCGCTGCGAAGCATGATCCTGTCGCAGAACGCCGACACGGGCTTTCTCGGCTCGGGCCAGGGACACGACAGCATGTACCAGCACGGCCTCGGCATGCTGGCGCTTTCGGAGGCCTATGGCACCGTCGACGACCGCACGCTCTGGACGGAAGCCGCGGCCGGCGGTCAGAAGGGTCGGCCGATCGGGCAGGCTCTCGAACTCGCCGTGCGGTGCGCCGTGACCAGCGCGAAGAACAATCCGCACGGCGCCTGGCGGTATTCGCCCGACGCCAAGGATGCCGACACCTCGGTCAGCGGTGCCGTCTTGATGGGCCTGCTCGGGGCGCGAAATGCCGGTATCGAGGTTCCCGACGAGACGATCGACAAGGCGGTCAAGTACTACGCCTCGATGACCGGCCCCAACGGCCAACTCGGCTACTCAGGCGGCCCCGGCGGCGGCAGTGATGCGGTGACGAGCATCGGTGTGCTGGTGTTGGCGATCGCGCGGCAGAAAGCGCTTCCCCAGTACGTCAAGGCTTCGAGCTATCTCAAGGGTCGGTCGCTTGGCAACGAGCAGGCGGGAGCGGAGGGCTATCCCACGTATACCCGCTACTATCGGGCCCAGGCGCTCTTCCAGGCCGATGTCGCCGTGTGGGAAAAGTGGAATGCAGGCCTCGTGAAGGAGATGAAGGCGATGCAGGCCAAGGATGGCAGCTTCGCGGGGTTCGCCGGACGAGGTGGCGGATTTGGCGGAACCGTCGACACGTCGCTGGCGCTGTTGTCGCTCGCGGTCAACTACAAGTTCCTCCCGGTGTACGAACGATGAAACGTGCCGTGGCGTGCCGGTGGATCGCTGGATGGGTGGCGGCGTGCGTCGCCGCGGGGGCTGCCTGGGCCGAGGCGCCGCTTGTCGTCGAGCCGGCGGATCCGCCAGTCGAAGCGGTGATGGAGGTGTTCGAGCCCGCCGAGGTGGAGCTCGACGTGGATACCGAGCCGCTCGTCGAGGCCGAGAGCCGTCCCGCTCCCGCGGGCAACGGCGGCGGGTTTCTGGGGTTTGGCCTGCGGGCGATGTTCAACGCGATCGCGCCGGTGCCCCAACCGGCGCAGCCGTCAATCCCCGACAACGAAGCCGAGGATGGAGAGATGCCCAAGGACCCGGCGCAGGCGCAGCGGTGGCAGCAGCGGAAGCAGATCCGTCAGCAGGCCAAGCACATGGAGCAGCTCTTCCAGCCGGTGCTGCGGACCGAACTGGAGATGGTTCGCCAGGCTTGTCCGAATCTCCCCGTTGCGGCGCGGCAGGAGGTGCTCGCAGCCGGTCGGGCGGCCGTGACGAAGACGGCGCTGGAGTTCGCGACCCGGCAGATGCTCGGCGGCCAGCCGCGACGAGCCTTTGACGCGCGGCGGAGCATCCAGAATCCGGTCGCGAAGACGCTCGCACCGCACGCCTCGGCCGACCAACTGGCGGCTTACGGCCGCGAGCAGGCGGCGCGGATGGCCCGTCGCGGCGAGGCGGCCCGGGTGGCGATTGTCGCCAAGCTCGATCGGCAGCTCGACCTCTCGGCCGCGCAGCGGCAGGCAATCGAGGACGACCTCGAGGCCCGCTGGGAAGATGCCTGGCTCAGGGAACTCGACGACACGGGCATGGTGATCAACAACTTCCGGCCTGCACCAGACTATGCCAACGCCTGCATCGAGCCGCACCTCGACGAGGTTCAGCGAGACGAATGGACGCAGTGGCGGAAGGCGGCCGGGATGGCGGTGGTCGGCATGCACGTCGGCTGGAACTTCGACGGTCAGGGGCTCCATCAGGAGGACGAATGGTGGACGCAGGGAGCAGCGCCATGAGACGTGCGTGGCCGGTGTGGGAGTGCGCGGCGCTGGTGCTCTTCGGTGTGCCGGCGTGGGCCGAGGACGATCGTGTGGTCGAGGAGCCGCCCGCCCCGCAGGCTCAGGCGGAACAGCAGCATCTCATCGACCTCGGCGCCAACTTCGACGCCAACCTCTTCGAGCAGGGAGGCAACGGCTGGGTGCTCCGCGGCAACGCGAACGTCGTGGTGGCCCCCCAGGGCCAGCTGATTCTCAATGGACGCCGCCTGATCCTCCCGGGCGGTGTCGCCGCCGCCGAGGAGCCGCCGCCGGAATCGCCGACCTTTTCCCGCGCTCGGAGCCTCGGCGAGAAGCGGCTGGAGCGGATCGCCGCATCCTGCGAACTGACCGACTCCCAGCGGCGCAAGCTCCGCCTTGCGATGGAGTCGGACATCCGGCGGTTTGCGGCCGCCGTCGATGCGACGCGGGCGAAGTATGCCGGCACCCGGGTCAACCTCAACGACCCGGAAGGCCAGAAGAAGTGGCATCAGTTTCAGCAGGACGTGCAGGAGTGCCGGCAGCTCCTGCGGCGGCTGTTCGATCCGGGATCCCTGTTCGCCGCCGTGCTGCCCTCGACGCTCGATCCCGCGCAGGTCGAAGGCATCGACGCTGAGATCAGGGCCCGGCGGTCGTTCCGCTGGCGGACGATGGTCGTATCGACGCTCTCCAAGATGGATGACATGCTCGGCATGACCCAGGCCCAGCACGAACTCCTCGCCGCAGCGCTGCTGGCGAACGAGCCGCCGCTGCGGATCGACGAACTCACTCCCGAGCAGGAAAACGCCCATCTGCAGCTGAACCTGGTCTACATGGTCCTGTCCGGAGTCGATCCGGTGCCGTTTCAGAAGGCGATGAGCGAGCGGCAGTGGCGGACGCTCGCGCTGTTGATGAATCAGGGAAAATCGATGCGATCGTGGATCGAACAGCAGGGGATCCTCGAGACCGGAGAGGCGGCTGCCTTGCCGCGCGCCCCGGGCGGACGGAGGCCCGTTCGGCCATGACGCTCGGTGGCTGCCGCGACGCGTGGGCGTGCCTGACCATCGTCGTCGGGTTGACCAGCCTGGCCGTCGGAGGCTCGCCCCCGATCGAGCTGGTGCACGGCGGGCGACTGCCCGGCCGCATCATCGAGGCGGACGATCCGGCGGTGGTTCGCGTCGCGGCGGAGTTGTTTGCCGAACCGGTGGAGTTTGTGGCTGCGGCAGTGGTGCGGAATGGCGAGTCCGTCGACGAACCGCCACCCCTTCCTGCCCTGCCCGGACGCGTCGGAGTGCTGACGTGGGGTGAGGCGCGGCTGCTCGGCTGCCTGGCCGTCTGCGGCGACGGCCGGGTGGGCTGGCAGCCGCTCGGTGGCACGCGAGCGGTGGCCTTCGCCGACCAGGATCATGCCGCATCGATCGACTACCGGGGGATTGATGTCATTGGCGGCCCGGGTGTGACGCTGACTCGTCAGGTCCGCTCTGGCGACCGGAACGTCGTTGATGTGGTTGCGGACGGGCCGGCGGCCCGCGACGGTCGGCTCCGCGTCGATGACACGGTGGCGACGATCGCGGAGGGGGCCTTCGGCAGGCCGGTGGCTCTCGCGGCGGCGCAGGCCGACGCCGTCAAGCTTTTGCTCGTCGGCCCGATCGGTTCGACGGTGCGGCTGGGAGTGCGGCGGGAGGCGGGCATCGAGGAGATTTCGTTGGTCCGCGATGCACGGGGGCGTGACGACCTCGCTGGCGCCGCCGCCAAGGATGTGCTCGATCGCGCCTTGGCGCTGCAGCAGTCGCTCGGCGGAATGGCGGCGGGCGGACCGGCGACGGTGCACCTCGTCACCGGCGAGTCGTTCGGCTGCACGATCCTCGGTGCGGATGCACATACCGTCCGCATAGGACTTGGCGAACGTGGCGAACTGTCGATCCCAGGCGAAAGCATCAGAGCCCTCGAACTCTCGACGGCGGGCGGACGGCCGATCCTCAAGCAGAAGCTCGCGCGACTCCTGACCGTCCCGCGACTGCAGCAGGCCTCTCCCCCCACCCACGTCATGCGGATGGCGGGAGGCGATTATGTCCGCGGCAGGCTCGTCGGCATCGATGCCGACACGGTGCGGTTCGATGTGGCCGGCGAGGTCAAGCTGCTTCCCCGCCGCGACGTCGCCCGGATCATCCGCCCCGCGAATCCCGACGAGTCCGCACCCCGACTTCGTGCCGCGCTGGCCGGCCGCGGCGGCCTGCCCCTCGTCATTGTGGGTGGCGACGGTCGGCTGCAGGCAGTGGCCGCCATGGGTTTGAGAAACGACGCCCTCGTGGGCGACAGCCCAGCATTCGGACCGACGGCCGTTCCGCTTGGCGGCGCGGCGAAGGTGCTTCTCGGCAGCGAGATCGACGAAGTGTCGGCGGCGGAGCTGCCCTATGCCCAGTGGGTGCTCCGGCCGTCGCCGTCAGCCCGGGCGACCACCGGCGAACGAGGCCCGTAAGTCATCAGGCCGAGGGCGTGGGCAGGAGTTCGGGGGCCTTCGGCTCGGGCTTCGTGCCCGGGGCGGCGGGGGCGTTGGCCGGCACCGACTCGGGTCGCGTCGCGGGGTCGCGGGCCGGGAGCTGCTGGGCGGGCGCGTCGGCCCCGAGTTCGGCGAAGTTCTGCGAGATCGCTCCGCGGCTGAAGACGCCGGGACGCGAGTGACCGTAATCGAGGTAGAGGCTCGCATCCCGCTGGCGGGCCCGGCGGTGGGCGTCGAAGTAGGCCTTCCCCGGCCACGGTCCCTCCGCGAGGAACACGCCGTTGTATTCGAGCAACGATCCCTTGCGGAAGTGGAGCTGCGAGATCGAGCGGTTGTAGTCGACGAGCGATCGATAGTAGGAGCTCTCTGCCTCGGCACGCCGCCGCTGGGCGTCGAGCAGCTGGTCGAGGGTGACGGTGTTGGCGTCGTAGGCGGCCTGCACCGCCTCCACCTGTCGCTCGGCGGCAACGCGCCGGTTGAAGTTGGTCTGGGCGAGGGCGAAGTTGGTGTCGACGTTGCGGACCGCCTCGACGAGGGCGTGCGAGGCCTCGAGTTCTTCGTCCTGGAGCCGGGCCCGTTCGCGGGCGAGTTGCAGTTGGAAGTGCCGAACCGTCGCCAGTTCGCGGCGGAAGCCAAGCGGCATCTGGAACTGGGCCCCGGCCTGCCACTCCTGGAACTGGCCGCTGAAGAGGGTCGAGTAGGCATCGGTGCCGACGAGTGGATCAGGATTGGCTCCGCCTTCGGCGTTGTAAGGGTCGTAGTTCTGGTTGATCAGCTGCTCACCCATACCGAGGAACCGCCAGCGGCCCACCATGTCGAGCCGCGGCAGGATCAGGTTCTTCGCAGCCACGAGCTCCAGTTCCCGCTCCTTGATCACCCACTTCTGCTTGCGGAGCTCCGCCGACCGAGAGAGTGCTTCGACGAGCGACTGCTGCCAGTCGAAGGAGATCCGGGCCGTCGTCGGTTCGTCGGCGGGGCGGATCAGCCGGCCGTCGCTGGCCGAGATCCCCATCATGTAGCGCAGCCGGTTCTCGCAGCGGTAGACGTCGGTGAGGGCCTGCTCCACCTCGCTGCGGAAGAAGAAGTACTGCTCGCGGGCCTGGGCCTCCTTGTCGGCCTCGCCGCCGCGTGACTGCTCGACGTAGAGGGCGTGGACCTTCCGCCACGCCTCCAGCGAACTGTCGCGGCCGGCCTTGCGGGCCTCGAGGTTGCGGTAGGCGAAGTAGAGCTCCCAGTACGACTG
>JBBAVQ010000040.1:0-14940 GCA_040397625.1 Pirellulales bacterium
TGCAGGATCTCCATCGACTGGATCATGCGCGGCGCAAGCACCTGCTTTTGCGCCATCCGCATTTCCTGGCCGAACGACATCCGCATTGCAGCAATCCCCGTGCCGGATTCGTGTCGCCACCCGACGACCCCGAACCCTCCCTAAGAATACAGCCGAAAAACGCTTTGTGCGCGATCTGGCATGAAAAATGCTGTGGGGTGATGCCTGGCGGCCTCCGAACCCCTTCGCCGCCCCTCGGTGGGGGCGGCGCGGGCCGCCCGTTCGCTCAGAACTTTCGGCGGCCGGCGAAGGCATCCACGAGCATCTCGCGGTTCGCCTGTTCGAGCGATGCCCCGACCGTCAGCCCGCGGGCGAGGCGGGTGAGTTCGACGGACACTCCCTCGAGACGCTGGGCGACCACCAGCGCCGTGGCATCCCCCTCGACGTTCGGCGTGGTGCCGAGGATCACCTCGCGAAACTGACCCTGAGCCACCCGGGCGGCGAGGGCGTCGAGCGTGAGGCCGTCGGCTCCCTTCCCCTCCAGCGGCGCGATCCGTCCCTGCAGCACGTGGTACAGCCCCCGGTAACTGCCTGCCTGCTCGAGCGCGAGGAGGTCGCGGACCTGCTCGACCACGCAGAGGACCGTCCGGTCGCGGCGCGGGTCGGCGCAGATGGTGCACTGCTCTCCCTCGGCGAGATTGAAGCAGGTGCGGCAGGGCCGGAGGTTTTCCTTTACCGCGCGGATCGCATCGGCGAAGGCGAGTGCCTCGTCCTTCGGCATGTTGAGAACGTGATAGGCCAGCCGTTCCGCCGTCCTGCGGCCGATGCCGGGCAGGTCGGCGAAGGAGTCGATCAGCCGCGCCACCACCCCACGCTTGTCAGCCATCCTGATTCTCCCCGTGGGCAGAGTCGTCGTTTGCGTCGCCGTCACCATCGACGCCGGGTCCCGGAAGAGCAGCCACGGCGGCTGCCGACGGAGCGGTCCGCGGCTCGCGGGCACGCGGCGGCTCCACCTTGCGGATGGCTGCGTCGAACAGCGTGCGGGCCTGGGCCACGAGCGGGTGATCCGCGGCCTCGCGAAGCAAGGCTGCCTGCGTCTGCACGCTCGCCGGCCGCGACTGCTCGGCAGCGGGGGCTGCCGTCGGTTCGGAGGCCGCCTGCACCATGACGATCGCATAGCGGGTCCGCCGTCCGGCGAGGGTCTCGAGGGCTCTCGAGATCGCCGCCACCACCTCGGGCCGACGGAGGAACGCCGCAGCGGTCGTGGCCTGAGCCGGCAGCCTGACTTCCAAGTGGTCGTCGTGCCACGAAGCCGCGATCGCCTCGGCTGCGAAGTCGCCAGCGAGCCCCCCGACGGACGCCGACGCGGCCTGCCAGGTGGCCGCGGCGTCTGCAGGCCATGCGGATGGTGGCTCGATGGGCAGTTCAGCCGCCGCCGCGGCCGCCGTCGGCAGAGGCGGTGCCAACCCTGCGGCCTGAACGGGCCGGACGGCCGGTGCAGGCTCAACGGCCAGATCGGCCCGGTCGATCAGGTCGGTCGTTTTTTTTTGAGGCGCGGTCGCGGCGGGGGCCGCTGAGGCCGGCCGCGGTGCCGCGTTTGCGGCCGACGTAGAGGGCACGGCCACCGCCCCTGCCCCAGACGCCAGCCTGTCAACCGCGGCCGAGACACTCTCGAGATCCTCCAGCGTCGCCAAGCGGATCACCGCCATCTCCGCAAGCAGCGGCGCATGACCGCTCGTCCGCATTCGCGAGAGCGACTGATCGAGGATCTGGAGCATGGCCAAGAGCGTGGCGGTGCCCATCGACCCGCCGATGGCGGCGAGGTCGACCCCGAGCCCCGGCGAGCGGGTGAGCATCGCCGCATCGCAGCCGACGCTGGCCAGGAGGCACTCGCGAAGTGCCGCGATCAACTGATCGAGCACGCCGCCGGGATCGGCGCCGCCCTGCAGCGAGGCGTCGAGGGCGGCCAGGCCGCGGGCCGGCTCGCGGGCCGCGATCGCCGCCACGAGTTCGCCGATCCGCTCTTCGCGGCCGGTGCCGATCAGAGCGTGCACCTCGTCCACGCCGATCGGGCCGCTCGCGGAGCCGAGCAACTGCTCGAGCAGCGACTGGCTGTCACGCATGCTTCCAGCGGCCCGGCGGGCGATCAGCGTGAGCGCCGCGGGCGACACGTCGGCCCCCTCGGCCTCCACGATCTGCGCCAGCCGGCCGGCGATCGAGCCGGTGTCGACCGTGGTGAAGTCGAATCGCTGACACCGCGAAAGAATCGTGATCGGGAGCTTTTCGGGCTCCGTCGTGCAGAGCACGAACTTCACATGAGGCGGCGGCTCCTCCAGCGTCTTCAGGAGCGCGTTGAACGCCTCCCGTGTGAGCATGTGCACTTCATCGATGATGTAGATCTTGAACCGGCCGCGTGCCGGGCGGACGGCGACGTTCTGGCGGAGCTGGCGGATCTCGTCGATACCGCGGTTACTGGCGGCGTCGATTTCGACGACGTCCACGTCCTGCCCCGCGGCGATCGCCCGGCAGGAGTCGCAGTCGTTGCAGGGTTCGGCGGCCGGCCCCCGCTCGCACTCCAGCGCCTTGGCGTAGATCCTGGCCGCGCTCGTCTTGCCGACACCGCGGGCGCCGGTAAAGAGATACGCGTGGCCGATCCGGCCGCTCTCGATGGCCCCCGACAGCCCGCGGGCGACATGCTCCTGGCCCACCAGGTCGGCGAACCGCTGCGGCCGATACCGCCGTGCAACGACCTGGTAGGCGGCCGATTCAGCCATGGATCAGGGCACCACCGCGAAACGGAGACCAAGAGGTGGCGTCGGACCCGATGCCCGCCGGCCGACCGGAGGCCGATGAGAGGCCCACCGCACAAAGGAACGACTGCTTATGGCTGCTGCGGTTAAGCCCTGACCAGGTTCACAGGTCCCCATCGCAGGGGCCTCTCATCGGCATCCGGTTCGCTTGATTTGTACGTCCCGCGGCCAAACCGGTCAAAGGCTGATACATTTCGGCCCATGGCGTCGACGACGTCCCCCATGATGCAGCAGTTCGAGGCGGCGAAGGCCCGCTGCCCGGGCGCGCTCGTACTCTTCCGGATGGGAGACTTCTACGAGCTCTTCGGCGACGACGCCCGCGAGGCGGCCGACCTTCTTGACCTGACGCTCACCAGCCGCGACAAGGGCCCCGACGCCCTGCCGATGGCGGGCTTCCCGCACCACCAGCTCGACGTGCAGCTGGTGAAGCTCGTGGCCGCCGGACGACACGTGGCGATCTGCGAGCAGATCGACGACCCCAAGACGACCAAGGGCCTGCTCCGTCGCGAGGTGACGCGGATCGTCACGCCCGGCATCGCCGCCGACGAGACACTCCTCGATCCCGCGCGGAGCAACTGGCTGCTCGCGATCCTGCCGCGGGACGGCGGTGAGGCGCAGGTGGGCCTCGCCTGGATCGACGTCGCCGCAGGCCGCTTCGAGGCGGCCGTGGTGGACCGTGACGATGTGGCCGATCATGTCCTGCGACTCGACCCGTCGGAATGCCTCTGCGGCGAGAAGCACCGCGAACTGGTCGTGGAACTCGTGCAGCCAGCGGGCAAGCGGCTGGTGACCACGCGGCCCGACTGGTGGTTCGACGATGCCACGGCCGACGCGGCGCTGGGCCGTGCCCTCGGCGGACGGCGGCTCGAGGGGCTCGGCTTCGAACTCCCGGTCGACGCTGCCGGCGTAGCGGCGGCGGGGGCAGTCGTGGCGTACCTCGAGCAGAACGAGCCGGCGGCGATCGCGAGAATCGACACGCTGGCCGCCTGGCGGCCTGGGCGGCGGCTCGAGATCGACGAGGCGTCGCGCCGCAGCCTGGAACTCGTTCGGGCAGTGGCCACGAGTCGCCGCGAAGGATCGCTGGCCGGCGTGCTCGATCGCACGCGGTCGCCGATGGGAGCCCGCCTGCTCGGCGAATGGATCGCGGCGCCGCTCGTGGACAAGCCGGCGATCGACGATCGGCTCGACGCGGTGGCGGCGTTCGTCGCCGATCCGATCCTTGCCGCCCGTCTCGCCGAGAAGCTCTCCGGCATCGGCGACATCGAGCGGCTGGTCGGCCGCGTGATGACGGGCCGCGCCGGCCCGAGGGATCTCGAGCGGATCGGCCGAGCGACGGCGATCCTGCCCGACGTGGTGTCGCTGCTCGCGTCCTGCGGCGGTCTGCTCGCCGACCTGCGAGACGGCCTCGACCCCTGCCCTGACGTCGCCAGCCGAATCGGCGTCATGCTCCGCGAGGGCTGCCCCGTGTTCGCCCGCGAGGGGGGCTTCATCCGCCCCGGCTTCGACACGCCGCTGGACGATCTGATCGAACTTGCCAGCGGCGGCAAGGCCTGGATCACCCGCTACCAGGCGCAGGAGATCGAGCGGACCGGCATCGCCTCGCTGAAGGTGGGCTACAACCGCGTGTTCGGCTTCTTCCTGGAGATCGGCCGGGCACACGCCGAGAAGGTGCCGCCGGAATACATCCGCAAGCAGACGGTGAAGAACGCCGAGCGCTACACCACGCCGGAGCTCGACGAGCGGCAGCGGCAGGTGCTCGGGGCCGAGGAGGAGGCGGTCCGTCGCGAGATCCATCTGCTCGAGGAACTGCGAACCTTCGTGGCGGGAGAGCGAATCCGGCTCGACCGCGCCGCCGAGGTGCTCGCCGTGCTCGACGTCCTGCTGTCGTTCGCCGAGGCGGCCCGGGCCCGTGGCTGGGTGCGACCGGAGGTTTCGGCCGGCGGCGAACTCGTGATCGACGGCGGCCGGCATCCGGTGCTGGAGGAACTCCTGCCACCCGGCACGCTCGTGGCCAACGACCTGGCTCTCTCGGCTGGTGGCGAAACGGCGCCGGCGATCCTGCTCGTGACCGGCCCCAACATGGGCGGCAAGAGCACGTTCATCCGCCAGGCCGCGCTCGTGGCCGTGATGGCGCAGGCGGGGAGTTTCGTGCCGGCAAAGCGGGCGCGGGTGGGCATCGTCGATCGACTGTTCGCGAGGATCGGGGCAGGCGACGACCTGGCTCGCGGTGCAAGCACGTTCCTCGTGGAGATGGCGCAAACCGCGAGGATCCTCAACCGCGCCACGCCGAAGAGCCTCGTGATCCTCGACGAGGTGGGGCGTGGCACGAGCACATTCGACGGCCTCGCGATCGCGCAGGCCGTGGTGGAGCATCTCCAGTCGGCGGTCGGCTGCCGCACGCTGTTCGCGACGCACTACCTCCAGCTCGCGGCGCTCGAGCGGCTACCGGGGGTGGCGAACGTGCAGGTGCTCGTGAAGCAGCACCACGAGCAACTTGTGTTCCTGCACCAGGTGGTGCCGGGAGCGGCCGACAAGAGCTGGGGCGTGCACGTCGCGCGGCTGGCGGGCGTGCCGTCGGAGGTGATCGACCGCGCCCGCGACCTGCTCATCGGATTCGAGTCCGAGGCCGCCGCACCGCAGGCAAAGCCCCGCCGCAAGCCCCCGCAGCGCGACCAGTTGTCGCTGTTCGAGTAGCGCAGTACGGAAACAGTTCGCCCGCGGCCTCACGGCCGGTCGGCTTGTACGGGTTCTCCTTGAGCCTTGCGTGGCCGTTTGTCCAAGCCCAACGCCGTGAGGCGTGGGGTGAACCACCAACAGACGCCGCGTTCAGCGTGGTTTGCCCGCAGACGAACGTCCGGCGAGAGGGCGTGGGCAGCCCCGAGCGGCGTCACCCGCACTGGTTCATCTTGTCGCGGGGCGTGCCGGCGCCGACGAGTTCCGGAACGAGCCGCGGCGGTGGTGTTGCTGAGGCGTCGGCGGCAATCGTCACCGCCACGCTCTTGTAGGCGGGCGTCCGCGAGAGCGGGTCGGCCGCCTTCGGTACCAGCACGTTGCTCTCGGGGTAATACATCGCCACGCAGCCTGGACGGATTTGGTCGAAGGCCGCCACGATCTGCCCCCGCATCTCGCCGGCCGCGCTCGCGATCCGGCAGCGGCCGCCGTCGGTGAGGCCGTGCTTCCGCACGTCGTCGGGATGGATGAGCACGATGTCTCGCCGCGTCTGGTTGCGGTAGAGGTCTTCCTCCTCGTAGACGACGGTGTTGAACTGCCCCTCGCTGCGGATCGTCATCAGCGTGAGCCCCTCCGGCTCGGGCGGGAGATCGTGCACGGTGAGCGTCGCCTTGCCATCGTGGGTGGGAAACGCAGGCCGGTCGATCGCCCGCCCGGGGATGGAAAACTCCTTCTTCGTACGGTCGATCTCCGCAATCTGCTCGAGGCCCGGCACGATCGCCGCGATCGCCGTGCGAATCGTGCGGGTGTGGCTCATGTCGCGCCAGTTCACCGGGCCGCTCTCGCCCAGCACCCGCGTCGCGAGATCGGCGATGATCTCGACCTCCGCCCGCGGCCCCACGTGGCGGGGCTGGCCGCCGTCGGAGAGGCGGATATAGCTGAACATGCTCTCCTGCGTGGAGGGCTCCGGCTCCTCGTCCCGCGCAAGCACCGGGAGGACGATCGTCTCCTCGCCGCCGGTGCCCCAGGCGTGGCCGGTGTTGAGCGACGTGCTCAAATAGACGACCGTGTCGATCTTCCCCATCGACCGGCGGGCGAACGTGGCGTCGGGGCTCGAGCCGTAGAGGTTGCCGCCGAGACAGACTGCAAACCGCATCTCGCCGCGGTCGGCGGCGTCGAGGCATTCGAGCGTGTCGTAGCCCTTCATGGTGGGGAGCGTCACGCCGTAGTGCTTCTGGAGCCGGTCGAAGATCGCCTGCTTCAGCGTGGGTGTGACGCCCACCGTGCCCATGCCCTGGATGTTGGAGTGGCCACGGATCGGCTGCAGGCCGGCGCCAGGCCGGCCCACCATCCGCCGCATCAGTGCCAGGGCCGCGATCGCCTGCACCGTCGCCGCGCCGTGGAGGTGGTGGGTGATGCCCATCGTCCAGGCAAATACGGCACGCCTGCTCGCCGCGTACTGCTCGGCCATCGAATCGATCTCGGCCATCGCGACTCCCGACTTCGCCACGATCTCGTCCCAGGAGAGGGCGTCGAGGCGGGCGGCCAGCGCCGGCCAGCCGTGGCATTGGGCGGCGAGGAAGGCCTCGTCCACGATCGGGTCATCGGCGCGGGGCCGCTCCGCGTGGAGTTCACGGAGCCGCTTCATCAGGCCGTAGACGAGCGCCAGGTCGCCGCCCACATGCGGCTGCACGTAGCTGCTGGCGATCTCGGCGCCGAAGAGGAGCGCCCACGGGTCGCTCGGCACCGAGAAGTTGACGAGGCCGGTCTCGATGATCGGGTTGACCACGATCACCTTCCCGCCGCGGCGGCGAACCATCATCAGGGTCCGCATCATCCGCGGATGGTTGCTCGCCGGATTGCCCCCGATCAGGAACACGCAGTCGGCGTTTTCCATGTCGTCGAGCGCGATCGTGCCGGCGCTCGTGCCGATCACGCTCGTGAGCCCCACGCCGCTGGCCTGGTGGCAGTAGTAGGAACAGTTGTTGACATGGTTGGTGCCGTAGAGCCGGGCGAGCAGCTGGAGCAGGAAGCCGGCCTCGTTGCTCGAGCGGCCACTGAAGTAGAAGAACGACTCCGCCGGCTTCGTCGCCTTGAGCTTCGCGGCGATCCGCTCCATCGCCTCGGCCCAGTCGATCGGCCGGTAGTGCTGGGAGCCCTTCTCCAGGATCACCGGCTGCACGAGCCGGCCGGCGTGCTCCATCTGGTGCGGCGAAAACGCCCGCAGCTGCGGCAGGGAATAGGTCTCGAAGAACGAGGGCTTCACGCCCCCCTGCATGTCGGCCACCATCGCCTGAAACGACTTCTTGCAGACCTCGGGAAAGTGGCCCGCCTCGTTGACCATGCCGCCGGCCTGGCCGCCCATGCCGAGCGCGCAGGTCTTGCAGGCGTTCTTCGACCGCATCGCCTTCCAGAAGGCGAAGAGCCCGCCGGCGTCGCGGGACTTCTTCAGCGTGTACATGACCGCGCGAAAGCCGCCGCCGGTGGTCACTCGGCCAAAGAACCTACCCATCGTGTGGCTCCTCTCATGCCGGTCGCGGCAGCGAAGTCGATCAGTTGCCGGCGGTGGCCGGCGGGTCGAGCAGTTGGATCTCCACCTTGCGGAACTCCACGGGGTGGCTTTCCGACTGCAGCGAGATCGTGCCGCCAGAGAGTTGCTTGTCACCGTTCCTGGCGGCGAGGGCCTCTTTCGCACGCGCGTCCTTCGGGTCAAGCTGCGGTTGTTCGTATTCCAGCACGGTCTCGCCGTCGATGATGTGGCGAATCGTCGCGTTGCCGTCCACCTCGATCTCCACCGTCACCCACTGATCGCCACGGTAGGTCTTCGACTTTGAGCTCGTGCAGTGGGGCGTAAACAGCTTGCCGTCCATCACGACGTTGGTGCCGGGCGTGCAGAGGTTGGCGGTGGTCCGCTCTCCGGTCGGCGGGCCACCGAGAAACTGCACCTCGATCGACGCGGGAAAGTCCTTGTCGATAGGCATGGCCGCCGGATCCTCGCCGTGAAGCATCACGCCGGAGTTCCGCGTTGCCCAGTCGGGCCCGCCGGCGCACTGCTCACCCGTGAATCGATACTCAATCCGCAGCCGATACCGCGAGAAGGGCTCCTCGTAAAAAAGGTGCCCGAACTTCTCGCCAAACGTCGGATACTTCGCCGGGTCGTAGACAACCTTCAGCACGCCGTCCTCAACCCGGAACGTATCGCCATAATTGTCGCCGAACTTCTCGCCACGGATCTTCGGGGTCCAGCCGTCGAGATCACGGCCGTTGAAGAGCGGCCGCCACGGCTGCTCGCCGTGGGCCACGACCGAGAATCCCAACAGCACAACGAGGCCAATCGCATAAGACGCTCGCATGGTTGGCATGTGGTGTCTCCGGATAGGGCAACCGGTCGGCATCAGGCACCCCGGGGATCGAGGCTGACCGTCACCGTCTTCGTCTCGAGGTAGGGATCGAGACCCCGCTCGCCGAGTTCGCGGCCAAAGCCCGACTGCTTGAAGCCGCCGAACGGTGCCGCCGCGTCGAACACGTCGTAGCAGTTGACCCATACCGTGCCGGCCCGCAGTCGCTTCGCCACTTCGTGAGCCCTGGCTATGTCGCGGGTCCAGACCGCGGCGGCGAGGCCGAAGGTGGTGGCGTTGGCCCGACGGATCAGCTCTTCCATATCGGAGAACTTCAGCACCGAGAGCACGGGTCCGAAGATCTCCTCGCGGGCGATCTTCATCTCGTCTTTCACATTCGTGAATACGGTTGGCTCGATGAAGAAGCCGCGATCACCCACGCGTCGGCCACCAGCAGCGCACGTCGCCCCCTCGGCCTTGCCCGACTCGATGTAGCCCATGATCTTGTCGAACTGCGCCCTGTCGACCTGCGGCCCCTGCTGCGTGCCCGGATCGAAGGGATCGCCCACTCGCCGCTTTTTGCTCTGTTCGACGACCCGTTCGACGAACTCCCCGTGGATTTTGTCCTCGACGAAGAGTCGCGAGCCGGCACAGCAGCACTGCCCCTGGTTGAGGTAAATGCCGACGTGGGCGCCGGCCGCCGCAGCCGCGAGATCGGCATCCGCAAACACGATGTTGGGGCTCTTGCCGCCGAGTTCGAACGTCAACCGCTTCAGCTGGTCGGCCGCCTGCCGCATGATGATCTGCGCCGTCTCGCCAGACCCGGTGAAGGCCACCTTGTCGATGCCGGGGTGCTTCACGATGGCCGCACCGGCCGTGGGGCCGAAGCCCGGCACGACGTTGATCACGCCGTCGGGCACGCCCGCTTTCTGGGCGAGCCGGGCCATTCGGAGGGCCGTCAGTGGCGTCTGCTCCGCGGGCTTCATCACGATCGTGCAGCCGGCAGCGAGGGCCGGGCCCCACTTCCACGCCACCATCAGGATCGGGAAGTTCCACGGGATGACCTGGCCGGCCACGCCCACCGGCTCGCGGCGGGTATAGCAGAAGTAGTTGCCGTTGATCGGAATCGTCTGACCATGAATCTTGTCGGCCCAGCCGGCGTAATAGCGGAGCGCGTCGAGCGCGAGCGGGATGTCACCGGTGCGGGCGTCGCTCACAGGCTTGCCGTTGTCGAGCGACTCGAGCGCGGCAAGTTCGTCGATCTCGGCCTCGATCAGGTCGCAGAGCCGCATCATGATCCGGCCCCGCTCGCGGGCATCCATCCGCGGCCACGGCCCCTCGTCAAAAGCCTTGCGGGCGGCGCGCACCGCGAGTTCGACGTCGGCGGCGTCTCCCTCGGCAACCTGGGCGATCACTTCTTCCGTGGCCGGGTTGATGGTCTCGAAGGTCTTGCCGCTCTTCGCAGGCACCCACTGGCCATCGATGAACAACTGCGTCTGGCGGATCTGCGGCGTGGCCGCGCGGCGGGGGGCGGTGACGGTGGCCATGGCGAATGCTCCCGAAAGAAAGATGACGAGACGGTGAAGCCTGCACGCGGGAGTCGAAACCCCCCGCAGGCGGCGAATAATTGCACCGGGCATCGTATCTGCGGTAGCATCGACGCTGCAACAACGCCGAGGGCCGTTTGGCCTCCGGCCGGTGAAACTCATAAAGGAGTGGCGAACGATGCGTGCACTGGCACTGGCGATGGCGATGGTGATGACGGCAGCCGCGGTGGCCTCGGCCGAGGTGACGAGCGGACCCCAGGTGGGCGAGCAGGTGGGGGCCTTCACGGTCACCAAGGTGGCCGGCAACGCCGACGACGGCGTCGCCGACGGCAAGACCCTTTGCTACCGCTGTCGAATGGGTCAGCGGCCGGTGGTGATGGTGTTCGCCCGCTCGGCTGACGAGAAGCTGGCAAAGTTCGTCAAGGAACTCGAAGAGGAGATCGAGGAGCATCAAGACGCCAAGCTTGCCGCGTTCGTCAACATGATCGGCACCGACGAGGAGGCCTTGAAGAAGGCAGCCGCCGACTTCGTGGCCAAGCATGGCATCACGCGGGTGGCGTTCGTCGTCCCCACGCAGGCACAGGACGGTCCCGAAAACCTCAAGATCGCCCCCGACGCCGACATCACCGTGGTCTGCTACAAGGAAGGCACCGTGAAGGCCAATCACGCCTTCGCCCCCGGCGGCCTCTCCGACGAGAAGATCGACGCGCTCGTCCACGCCTCGTGCGAGATGGCCGAATAACGTGCGCTGGGGGCCGCTCCGGGAACGGCTCTGGCGTCTGCTGATCACGCAGTATGTGCCCGACGAGGGCTACGCCGCATACCGTGACCGCGCCGTGACTCAGGAAGAGCCACGAGCGCGGATCACGGTGGCGGTGCCCTCCGCCGCCGAGAGCCGACGCCTGTTTGGTGTCGATGTGGCCAAGCGTGGCATCCAGCCGGTGTGGCTGCGGATCGAGAATCGGTCGCCCGGTAGCCTCCGCCTGCAGACGGTGACGATCGACCCGAAGTATTTCACGCCCCTCGAGGCCGCGGGCGTCAACCACTTCTCGATCACGAAGCGGCTCTCCGCGTTTGGCGCGATGAGTTGGCTGTTTTACCCCCTGCTGCTTCTCGTGCCGCTGAAGCTGCTCACGGCCTGGTGGGCCAACGGCCGCATGGATCAGGTGTTCCACCGCCACGGCTTCCGGCTGCGACCGATCGCGACGGGAGAGACCGTCGAGGGTTTCGTGTTCACGACGGTCGATCTGGGCACGAAGGTCGTACACGTCCGGCTCTCCCCGCTCGAACCGCTGCGGCAGAGCATCGGCCGGTTGCTCCATCCGGGCAGCGGTGCGACCGCTCCGCCTGTCGATCTGGTGTTCACGATGCCGGTGCCCGGCATCGCCGCCGATTATCTCGACCGTGACTTCGCGGCCATCCGCCCGCCAGCCTCCGTGGAACCATGCACGCCCGACGGCCTCGTGCCACGGCTCGAGGCCATGCCCGCTGCCACCACCAACGCCCGCGACACGAAGACGGGAGATCCGGCGAATCTCGTGGTCGTGGGCACGTTCGACACGCTCCTCGGTGCGTTCGCCGCGAGATGGGACGAGAGCGAGACGATCTCGATGAAAACCTGCTGGAAAACCGTGAAGGCATTCCTGCTGGGGTCGAACTACCGCTACTCGCCGGTGAGCGCCCTGCACCTCTTCGGCCGCGTGCAAGACATCGCCCTGCAGCGGACGCGGCACTCGATCAACGAGCGAATCCACCTGCGACTCTGGCTCACGCCGCTCTCGTTCGAAGGCCAGCCGGTGTGGGTGGGGCAGGTGAGCCGCGACATCGGCGTGCGGTTTACGACGAAGGCCTGGAACCTGACCACGCACCGGATCGACCCTGACGTGGACGAGTCGCGGGACTACGTGATCGAAGATCTCGTGGCCGCGGGCCGCGTGAAGGCGGCGGGCTACGTGGGCGGCGTCGGTCCATGCACCCCCGATGCCCCGCGGCACAACCTCACCGGCGATCCGTTTTTCACCGACGGCAAGCGGGCGGTGATCCTACTGGCGGCGAGCCGAACCAACTGACGCCTCTCGGGGTATCATTCACGGTTGCCATGGTCGCACTCGATCACCTTGCCGACGCCCTGTGCCGAGAGTGTTTATCGGCCTTCCCGGGCAGGCGGCTGCTGGGGGCGTGGCTCTACGGGAGTCATGCGGCTGGGCGCAGCCGTCCTGACAGCGATATCGACGTCGCGGTGCTGTTTGACGAACCGCTCGATCCGGTGTCGCTCTTCGACGCGGGCACCCGGCTCGCAGCGTTCATGAAGGCCCCCGTCGACCTGGTGGACCTTCGCCGCGCAGGTGGCCTCCTCCGAGTCGAGGCCACCCAACGAGGCCGGGCCCTCGTGCCGCCGACGCTCGAGGCGGATTACTTCACCACCCATGCGATTGCTGACCATGCCGCCTTTGCGGCGAACCGGCGGGCGGCCACCGCAGCCATGCAGGAGAAGTTCGGTGCCCGATGACGTTGTGATGCAGAAACTCGCCAGCATCGACCGTTGCGTGCGAGCGGTGCGGGACTACGTGGCGGGCGACCTCGACCGCCTCCGCGAGCCGATCGTGTTCGATGCGGTGGTCTTGAACCTGCAGCGTGCCTGTGAGCAGGCGATCGACGCCGCCTGTCGCGAGGTGTCTCGACTCGGCTTGGGAGTTCCGGCCGACAGCGCCGACGCCTTATCGCTCCTGGAGCGCGAGAGCTTGCTGTCGCCGCCGCTGGCGGAGCGGATGCGGCGCATGGTCGGTTTTCGCAACGTCGCCGTGCACGAGTACAGGCGACTCGATCCGGCCATCGTCCGAACGGTCGTCGAGCACCGGCTCGGCGACTTCGAGGCGTTGTGCCGGGAACTGGCGGCCGCTCGCTGACGAGGACAGGACGATTCCCGGCAGGTCCTCATCCACACCACGACATGGAGAACCCCGATGAACCTCGACCCGTCGCTCGCGGAACTACTTCGGGCGCTACTGCTCGGCCGCGGCGTTGCCGCCCTGGCCACGCTTCATGACGGTCGGCCGTTCGCCTCGATGGTGCCCTTCGCCGCCACGGCAGCGGGAGGCCGCCTGCGGCTGGTCGTGCACGTGAGCGGGCTCGCGGCCCACACCCGCGACATGCGGTCGAGCCCCGACGTCTGCCTGCTGATCACCGCTCCCGAGTCGGAGGCCGTGCCACCGCAGGCGTTGCCGAGGGTGTCTATCTCGGGACGGGCGGAGTTCATCGTGAAGGAGCATCCGGAGCACGCGATTCTGGCAGCCGCCTACCTCGGCAAGTTCCCCGAGGCGGCCGACCTTTTTCAGTTTGCCGACTTTTCGATCGTTGCGATCGAACCAGCGTCGGCCCGGTTCGTGGCCGGGTTCGCCCGCGCGATGACGCTGTCGGCGGAGGCACTCTCCAACGCGATCGATGGCACCTCGGGCGAGCATGGGGAAGGGCCATGACGTCGCCGAAGCCGACACCCCCGACGAGCCTGTCGACCTACGCTCGCGAGGTGCTGGATCTGCTGGCAACCCATCCGGCGGCTGCGGATATCGTTTTGGGCGGTGACGTGGCCCTGTCGCATTATTTGGACTACCGAGAGACCTACGACCTCGATGCGTGGTGGGCCTCCGGGCCGTCGGCTGCGGCCGATCAGTTGCTCACTGATGTCATGCAGGCCGTGGCGTCGAAGCACGGGTTCAGGCTGGCGAAGCGTTCCTGGGGCGAAACGACGAGTCTCGAACTTGTCGATGGAGAGCGAAAGGTGTTCTCGCTCCAAATCGCAACCCGGGATCGATGGCTCGACACTCCTGTCGACGCGGCCTGGCCGCCAGTGCGCATCGAGACGCTCCGAGACAACGTCGCCTCGAAAATGACGGCACTCGTGGAGCGAGGCGCTCCGCGTGATCTTCGCGATATCCATGAGCTGTGCCAGCGGGGCCTCACCGGCGTCGACGAGTGCTGGGAGCTTTACCGCGAGAAGAACCCGGCGACATCTGCACAGCATGCCGCCGCCAAGGTGTTGCACACGGTGGAGCGGTTGGAGATGCAGGGGCCGCTGCATACGATTGACCCGGAGCAGCGGCGGCACGAGGCTGAGGTCGTGCGCCGATGGTATCGGACCGTGTTCTGCCCCCATCCGTCGTGACGTCATCTACCATGCACCTCGATCACTCCGTGTACCCCGAATTAGAGAGCCCGCCGGAGACACTCCCGTCAGCGGCGGACAAAGCCGACTACGTACACCGCATCTGCGCCGCGTTTGATTTCGGGGTATTTCCTGAGCCGAACGACTGGACACTGTTCGCGGGCTGGCAGTCGATCTTCGATGCCTTCCCACTGCCGGACTCGCCCGCGTACCACACCTTTCGCCAGTGGTTCGGCTGGCCGCCGGTGCCCCGGGGAACGTGCGGCCTGACACCGCCGTGGGCCGTGCAGGATCGTCGCGAGGGCCGTACGGACCCGTGCGAACACGCAGTCTGACGGGCGGCCGCTGACGGCTTGGCATTTGCGGGCTATATTCTTCGCATCAGGGCGGCGTAGCTCAGTTGGTTAGAGCACCGGCTTCATAAGCCGGGTGTC